>JANQSB010000565.1 GCA_028284295.1 Myxococcota bacterium
CGGTGCGGACGAGCGGCTCTTGCGGGTGGAGCTGCGCGACACGGGGGACGCGGACAGGCTCTGCAGCGTGGCCACGGCGCTGGTGCGGACGGACTTCGCGTGAGTGTCCGGACGGCGGGGGTGCTTCTCTTCGTCACGGCCTTCGTGGCGTTGCCGCTTCCCTTCTTCGGCCTCGACGGGACCCTGGTGCCGGCGGCGCGCTACGGCCAGCTGGCAGCGGTGCTGCTCGGACTGCTGGCCCACGAAGGAGGCGGCGGAGCGGTGGGTCTGCTCGTCCTTCTCTTCGTCGCGCACGCCGTGCTCTATACGGGTCTGCTGGCGCTGGTCGCGTGGGTCCTGGCGCGCGGAGTCCTGCGTCACCTCGGTGCGCGGGGTTGCCGCATCCTGGTGGTCGCCACTTCGGTCAGCCTGTTGGTCGTCGCCAGCCAGGCCCGGATCTACGACTCGCCCTTCCACCACAGCGACGCCCACGCGCGGCTCCTCGAGCTGTACCGGTGATGCGCCGTTTCCTTCGGTGGCTCCTGACCGCGTCGATGTTGGTGGCCGGGCTGGCGAGCAGTGCCGCCGGCTTCGAACGGACCGAGGAGCGGGAGTCCTGCCGCCAGCACGACCCGCATCGTCGCCCCTTCTTCGGGGACACCCATGTCCACACCGCGCTCTCCTTCGATGCCTGGGGCCAGGGAACCCGCACGCGCCCGCGCGACGCCTATCGCTTCGCCCGGGGCGAAGCCATCGGCATGCAGCCCTGGGACGAGGAGGGACGACCCGGTCGGATGATCCGGCTGGCGCGACCCCTCGACTTCGCGATCGTGACCGACCATGCCGAGCTGCTCGGGGAGACCTTCATCTGCGACACCCCGGAGGCCCCGGGTCACGACTCCTTCGTGTGTCGGATGAACCGGCGCTTTCCCAGGCTCGGCTACATGGCGGTGAACAGCCGCGTCTATTTCGAGGTCGGAGCGCCTCGCTACTCGTTCTGCGGCGAATCCGGCGAGCTCTGCCGGGAAGCGGCGATGGCCCCCTGGCGCGAGATCGTCGAAGCCGCCCAGGAGGCGTACGACCGCAGCGCCGCCTGCTCGTTCACGACCTTCATCGGCTACGAGTGGAGCGGCATGCCGCAGGGCCGCAAGATCCACCGCAACGTCGTGTTCCGGAACGATCGGCACCAGGCGGTCCCGACGAACTACATCGATACCCCCACCGCCGAGGGCCTGTGGCTCGCCCTCGAGCGCGAGTGCCTCGATCGGGGAGACGGCTGCCAGGCGCTGGCGATTCCGCACAACCCCAACGTCAGCAAGGGCCTGATGTGGACGACCAGCCACCCGGACGGCCGTCCCATCGACGAGGAGGACGCGCGTCGACGCATGCGCTTCGAACGCCTGCTCGAAGTGACCCAGCACAAGGGCGACTCCGAGTGTCGGGTCAGCGCCGAGGACGAGCTCTGCGGCTACGAGACCCTGCCCTTCGCCGAGCTGGGCGCCGAGTCTTCGGCGCTTCCGGGCAGCGTTCCGCCGCCGCTCAGCTACGCGCGCGAGGCTCTTGCCGAAGGGCTCGTGCAGCATCGGCGTCTGGGCGTGAACCCCTTCGCCTTCGGTCTCGTCGGGTCGACGGACACGCACCTGGCGGCACCGGGAATGGTCGACGAGAGGCGCTTCGTGGGACACGCGGCGGGCACCGTCACCCACCGTCTCGAGTCCCCGCCCATGCCCGATTCGCTCTGGTACAACCCCGGTGGGCTGGCGGTGCTGTGGGCCGAGGAGAACTCCCGGGACGCGCTCTTCGAGGCCATGCACCGCCGCGAGGCCTACGGGACCAGCGGGCCGCGGATGGTGGTGCGCTTCTTCGGCGGCTTTGGGCTGCCGACCGACCTGTGCGAGCAGCCGGACCTGGCGGCCCGCGCCTACGCGTCGGGGGTTCCGATGGGCGGCGAGCTGCAGGCCCCGGGAGCGGCTCCGCTTCGCTTCGCGGTGTCGGCCCTGCGCGACCCCGGGGTCCCCGGCTCGCCGGGGGGGCTCCTCGAACGAATCCAGATCGTGAAGGCATGGGAGGAGGACGGCCGCGCCCACACCCGCGTCTTCGACGTGGCCCGGGCCGAGGGGAGCGAGGGTTCGGGCGCGGCGTCGGTCGACGAGGCCACCTGTGCGGTGAGCGGTCCGGGCGCGGACGCACTCTGCAGGGTGTGGGCAGATCCGGACTACGATCCGGCGGTCCACGCCATGTACTACGCCCGCGTCCTCGAGAATCCGTCCTGCCGCTGGAACGGCTACGTGTGCGCCGAGGCCGGGGTCGACTGCGGTGCACCCGACGGAGTCCCGGACGGTCTCGAGGCCTGTTGCGACGCGAGCTTCCCGAAGACCCTCCAGGAGCGCGCCTGGACCTCGCCCGTCTGGGTGCACGGCGCGCCATGAGCCTGGAGCAGCCGTGAGCTCGTGGAAGAAGCGCGCCGTCGGCTGCGGGGTCCTCTTCTGGATGCTGCTGCTGGTGCTGGCCGCCTGGCCGAAGATCGTCCGCCCCGCCTTCCTCGACGTGCCACGCGCTCGCGCCTACTACACCCTGCGCGCCTTCGGCATCGCGCCGGGCCAGCCGCTCTTCCAGACCGACATCTCGCCCTGGAAGCAGCACGGCTACTGCCTCTTCGTTCGCGAGCAGGGCTCCGCCGGTCGCACCCTCTTTCCGCCGGACGGAGAATGCCGCATCTACGGCTTTCATCCCCGCCTTCCCCCGGTGCACCGGGCGACCCACCGCATGCTTTCGACCGCCTGGAAACGCCGGGGGATCGGCGGCGAGCCGACGGACGCCGAGGCCTACCTGGTCGCGAGCATCGGCCGCGCCTTCTGTCGTGCCGCCGAGCCGCCGGTCGCCGCCGTCGAGGGCATCTGGATCTGGTACTACCGCCACTACGGCAACGGCAGCGTCAATCGCCGCAACGGGATCTACTTCGACTACGCGTGCGGGTCGGAGACCCTCGGCGAGCTGCGCTGGCACCCGGACGACGGCGAGGTCCTCGAGCGGTGGGGCAGTGCGCCGTGGTGAGCCCGGGGCGCATCGAGTCGCGCGTGCTCGGCTGGCTCTTCGAGCCGCAGCCGATCCATCCTCTCGTGATCGGCCGCATCGTCTTCGGGACGGCGCTCTTCCTGTGCTACGTGGTGCGCGCACCCGACGCCGCGCTCCTCTACGGCGCGGACGGGCTCGCGGGGCCGCAGGCCCTGCAGCAGCTCGTGGACTCCGGGACGGCCGTCCAGTTCGTCTACGACGCCCTCGGTCTCGACTGGCCCGCGCCCGGCCCGACGGCCATGGGGGTGCTGTACGCGCTCCTGCTCGCCTGTGCGCTCTGCTTCGCGGTCGGCTACCGCACCCGTCTCACCGGATGGACCGCCTGGGCGATCCACCTCTACCTCTACAAGCACCGCCTGCCGCTCGCCTACTGGGGCTGGCCGGCGTTGATGCAGGGCTACATGGCCTACGTGCTGCTCTCGCGTGCGGGCGACTTCTGCTCGGTCGACGCCTGGCTGCGTCGGAGGAAGGATGGCAGCGCAGCGCCTCCCGTCGAGGAGTGGCGGGCGCCGGCCTGGCCCCTGCGGCTGCTGCAGGTCCACACCTCGGCGATGTACGCGGTGGTGGGCATCTCGCGGCTGGACTCGAGCGGCTGGATCGCGGGTCACACCGTCTTC
>JANQSB010000577.1 GCA_028284295.1 Myxococcota bacterium
CGTCGAACTCCGACTGCTCGGACCGCTCGGCGCCGTAGGCCTTGATGACCTTGATGCCCGCCATCGTCTCCTGGATGCGGCCGGTGAGCGCCGCGTTGGTCTCGCGCGCGTCCCGGAAGCGCACCCGCAGCCGCGAAGAGAACCAGCCGCCCGCGATCAGGCAGGGCAGCCACACCCCCAGCAGGATGCCGCCCAGCTCGGGCGCCAGCAGGGCGACGATGACGACGGCCGTCAAGAACTGCGGGAAGGCCGTGAAGGGCACCAGCACCAGCACCTGGATGAGCTGGGTGACCATGGCGCTGTCCTGGGTCAGGCGGTAGATGGCGTCTCCCACGGTGTTGTCCGAGTGGAAGCGCAGGGACAGGTTCTGCAGGTGCGAGAGCAGCTCCACGCGCAGGGCCTGGTTGACGTGCTGCAGGATCCAGACCTGGTAGTAGTAGAGGAGCACGTAGAGCGGCAGGACCACGGCGGTGATGCCGGCGCCGACCCAGATCAGCCGCCGCGCCGTGGCGCTGCGTGCCGCCGCGTCGAAGCCCGCGGCCGTCGTCGTCTCGACGGGCATGCGGAAGAACTCCGCCTCGACGGGCAGCATGGGCTGCCCCTGCAGGATGCGCGTGAACAGGGTGTCGACGAAGAGCAGGATCAGGGGCAGCAGCGACAGCGAGAGCAGCGAGAAGCCCGCGAAGAGCGCCGCCACGTGACGCCACACCGGTCGCAGCAGTCGCAGGCAGCGGAGCAGGATCCGCACCACCAGTCGCAGCCGCAGGCGATCGTCCTGACTGCCGTCACCGAGGTGGCTGAGGCCCTGCAGGTCGCCCGGTGTGTCGGGAATGCTCGCCATGCGGACGGGCGCCGCTCAGAGTCGGATGCGCGAGCTCGGGCGGCGCGTGGCGTTGCGGTGCAGGATCGCTCCCAGCAGCATTCCCGCGGCGAGGACCGATGCGCCCGTGATCCACTCGGGCCAGCGCTTGCTGGCGCGCAGCTCGGTCACCTCGACCTTCAGCCGGTTGATCTCGTCGTTCTGCTCCTCGTCGTTGCCGGCGAGGGCGGTGTTGGTGGTCTCCAGCTCGGCGGCGCGTGCGTCGCTCGACTCGAGTCGCGCCCGCAGGCTGGTGACCTCGTCGGTGAGCTGCTCGAGCCGGACCGTCGGCGGCGGCTCGGACTTCAGGTAGCCCTCGGGAATCCAGCCCGTCTTCCCGTCGGGAGCGCGAACCCGGGTCCATCCCTCGACGCGTCGCAGCACGTTCACCGCGTCGCCCGTGCTGACGCCGCCGATGATGCGGTACTGCGTGCCGGGCTCGGTGCGAAGGTTCAGCCGGACCTCGCCTCGCACCCAGGCGCGCTCGGCGTCGGCCGCGCCCGCCCCGGCGAGCAGCAGCCCGACGGCGAGCAGGCCAGCGGTCCACACGGACCCTGCGAAGGAACGAGCTGCGCAGGGTCGCGCGCCTGCCGCGAGCGGATGACGACCGGACATGTCCCCCCCGGTGGAGTGTTCAGCGGGTCGAACGGCGCAGATCGGGAATTCCGCCCGCCCCTCGGGCTGAGAATGCAACACGGCCGCAGGGACTGCACCTGCGGCCGCGTCTGGAAATCTGGCTCCCCGGGCAGGACTTGAACCTGCGACCCGGCGGTTAACAGCCGCCTGCTCTACCAACTGAGCTACCGAGGAACGGGCGGCGGATTCTAGCTGCCGATCTCGTGGCCGTCAGCGCTGGGCCCGGCCATCGGGCTGCCCGGTCGGGAGCCGCTACGGCTCGATCAGGATCTCCAGGAGGTCGAACTCCCGGGTGCCCTTCGGGACCTTCACGGCCACCGTGTCGTCCACCTCACGCCCCATCAGCGCCCGGCCGACCGGCGAGGTGATCGAGATCAACCCCCGGGAGACGTCCGCCTCGTCCTCGCCGACCAGCGTGTACCGCACCTCCTCGCCGGTCTCGACGTCTTCCAGCCGGACCGTGCAGCCGAAGCGCACCTGGTCCGTGTTCTGGCCGCTGAGGTCGATGACCTGGGCCCGGGCGATCCGGTCCTCGAGCTGGGAGATCCGCGCCTCCAGGTGCCCCTGACGCTCCTTGGCGGCGTGATACTCGGCGTTCTCGGACAGGTCTCCGTGGGCGCGGGCCTCTTCGATCTCCTTGACGTTCTTGGGGCGATCGACGGTCTTCAGACGCTTGAGGTCGTCCTTCAGCTGGTCGTAGCCTCGGGCCGTCATCGGCACGCGATCCGACATGGTGTGCCTCGCTGCGGGGTGGCCCTGGCGGACCTCCCCGCCAGAAAGCGAAATCCGACGCCCCAGGGGGACGTCGGCTACGTTGGGAACGTACTGCCCCGATCCAGGGGGGTCAACGGAGACCGAATTTGGAGCCGCTTCCGGGCCCGGAGACGACCGATCGCGAGGCCCTCGTGCCCCCGCCCCCTGGCGAGAACCGCTTCGTGCGGATGGGGCTCGTCTTCTACGGGATCCTGGCGGCGGCCGGGGTCGTGTGGCGGGTGGGCTTCTACGACGAGCCCATCTTCTTCGTGTCGGCGGGCGCGACGCTCGAGGACGTCGCATGGACCCGGGACCTGTTCCTGGGTGTGGCCTCCGCGCTCTTCCTGATCGGCGTGTCCGACGTCATGACCCGGCGGACGGAGTGGGGCGACAAGCTCGCGCGTGCCATGGCGGCGGCGCTCGGACCCCTGTCGATCCCGAACGCCGTTCTGCTCGCATTCGCCAGCGGCTTCGCGGAGGAGCTCTTCTTCCGCGGCGCCCTGCAGCCGCGGGCCGGCCTGGTGCTCGCCAGCCTGCTCTTCGGCTGCGTCCACTTCGTGCCGCAGCGGGCCTTCCTGCCCTGGACGGCCTTCGCCATCGTCGCCGGCTTCGGCTTCGGCGCGCTCTTCCTCTACACGGGAAACCTGCTCGCTCCGATCGTCGCCCACACCCTGGTCAACGCGATCAACCTGCCGCTGCTGGTCCGGCGCTACGGCCCGCAGCAGCAGGCCGAGCCGCCGGAGACGAAGGACCGGGCCTGACTTCCGTCGCACTTCTGTCGGGGTTCTGTCGGCCTTCCGTCCCCCGTTTCACCCAGGCCCGGCGCCCACCCCATGTGGTTCTCTTGTCGGTGTTCTGTCCCGAGCGATCAATGGAGTCTGTCGTCACTCCGTCGAAGCCGTGAAGGAACTCCATCCCAGAACGATCGCCGTTCTGTCGGACTTCCGTCGCAACCCGGCACGCCCGCAGCGAAGGGACCGGAGCCCCTGCGCGGAAGTCAAAGCGCAGCCCTCTCCCCCCACAGGCAAGCAACGCCCAAACACCCGCCTGGGACGCCCCAGGAAGCCAACCCCAGCCTGCGAGCCATGAAGCGCAGGGGCTCCGGTCCCGAAGCGACGCACCGACGAGGCGCAGACCAGGCCGCGCGACGAAAGCAGCAGCGCCGAGGAGGCGCGCTAGAGAGACGGGTCCTCGTCGTCGTCGGAGAGAAGGCGCTCTTCGAGGACGCGCATCAGGTACCCGATCAGCATCAGGTTCGGCAGGCGCCGGGCGCTGTCCCCTTCGATCTTCTCCACGCGCCCGAACTGGTCGGCGTACTCGGTGAAGAAGCTCAGCGTCTCGAGCGGGACGTTCTTCGCCAGCATCTCGTTGATCTGGCTCGCGTCGAGCTCGTCGAATACGCCCGCGAACTCCCAGGCGATCTCTTCCACCGTCATCTTTCGCTCCGCATCAGGGTGAGATCGCTTGGCACACGTTCTCAAGGGGGAATGGAACGAGATCATGCTGACAGTCGCGGACACCAGTGTCAACGTGAGTTCGCTCGAATTCGCGAACGAGCGCACGCCTGGCGGCAACGTGCAGGCGCTTGTCCGGGTGCCTCCACGCAGGTCACGTGCAGCTTCGGGTCGATGCCCTCTCGCTGCGTGGGCGACGCATTCTCGATGCGTTCTCTCGCAGCTTCGGGTCGAGTTGCCGGTTCGCTTCCGTTGCCGCTTCAACCCACCCGGTTGAAGCCGATGATGCCGCCCCCGTCGAGCACGAGCGTCTGTCCCGTCACCCAGCCGCTGCTGGCGTCGTCTGCCAGATAGAGCGCGGCAGCGGCGACGTCGGCCGGCTCGCCCAGTCGCTGCAGCGGATAGGCGCGGGCGACCTCGTCGCCGCGGTCGCCTTCCCACAGCACGCGCGCGAAGTCCGTGCGGATGAGGCCCGGCGCGATGGCGTTCACGCGCACGCCCGGGCCCAGCTCGGCGGCCAGCTGCTTGGTCATGTGGATGAGCGCGGCCTTCGTGATGTCGTAGACGCCGAGGATGGGGCTGGTGGCGAGACCGCCGACGCTCGAGATGTTGATCACCGCGCCGCCGCGCTCCTTCAGGACCTTCTGCCAGGCGAGCTGGGTCCAGAAGAGCGGCGCCGTGAGATTGATCTCGAGGGTCTTGTCCCAGCGTGCGCGATCCACGTCGATGGTCGGCCCCGCGTAGGGATTGGTGGCGGCGTTGTTGACCAGGATGTCGAGCCCGCCGAGCCGCTCCAGCGTGGCCGTGAGGACGCGCTCGGCATCCTCGCTGCGACCGATGTGTCCGGCCTCCCAGTGCACGGCGTCGCCCAGCTCCTTGGCGCTCTCCTCGCAGCTCTCGGCCTTGCGCGACGTGATCATCACGCGCGCGCCGGCGTCCGCGAAGGCCTTCGCGATGCCCTTGCCGATGCCCCGCGAGCCCCCGGTTACCAGCGCGACCTTGCCTTCCAACGCTCCACCCGCCATCCGTCTTGCCTCCCTCGCGCGCTCGTGCGCGGACCTGCCCGCCCGGCGCCGAGCCCGGGCGCGGGCCGGAAGGTAGTCGAACCCGGGCCCGGGCTCCGGGGCGTCCGCTCGCCCCGGGTCCGCCCGGCCCTGGAAGAAGAGGCCTGGAAGAAGAGGCGCTAGAAGAAGAGCCCCAGGGTGGGAAGCTCGATGTTCGAGACGTCCATCACGATCTCGCGGCTCGCGATCCGGAAGTCTCCGTCCACGAGCGCCAGGGTGTCCCGTCGCTGGCCCGCGTAGACGAACTCGCCGCTGCCGGGTCGGGTGTAGTAGAGAAGGAAGTTGCTGAGCGTCGAGACACGGTCCTCCCCGTTCGCGACGATCTCCACGTTGCCCACGATGCGTCGGGTGCGGGCGGGGGGATTCTCCGCCCAGGCGTTGGGCTTGAAGCTCCGCTCCACGCGCATGGCCAGGTAGGGGAAGCTCTCGTCCCGCAGCGGCAGGCCGTCCGACGCGACGTCCTCGAGCTCGCGCTCGACCGAGATCATCGCCTCGCTGCCGCGTTCGGCGTTGTCGACCAGCGGATTCCCGCGGCCCGGCATCGTGTAGCGGATCTCGGGCAGGCAAAGCGCCAGCCAGCTCTGGTACTGGCGGTTGTCGAGCAGGCGCGCCTCGCGGTAGTACCACTGCTCGACCCGGTGCTGCAGCAGGGCGTCGCTCCCGAACATCGGCTCGGAGGCGCTCACGGGGCTTCCTCCACGGCCATCAGGTCCGCGCGCCAGCGCCGGAAGAAGTGGCGGGCGTAGAACTCGTTGGCGGTGACGCTGACCAGGCCGGGCAGGTCCGGGTGCGGTCCCTCCTCGTCCTGCCCGAGGCCGTAGTAGTAGGGGCGGTCTTCCACGAAGTCGATGCGGCTGCCGACGTATTGCTGGCTCCAGGCCTCCGAATCCTCCTGCTCGACCATGCCGCCGGGCCCGAAGAGGGAGGTGTGGTTGCCTCGGAGCACCTTCTTGATGGCGTCCGGTGCGTCGGCGGGGACCACCGACCAGCACCAGTACTCCACCTTCCCGGGTCCGCGCGGGTGCGACACCTTGAAGGCGGTGTTCGACCACAGGAAGGAGAGGTTCGGGTAGACGCCGTAGGTGAGCCCCTTCATGCGCGCGCGTACCGGGCCCACCCGCTCGCGGGCCCGCGCCTGCACCTCGCGCAGGTACTCGTGGACCTCGGGGCCTCCGAGGATCCCGGCCAGCGACTCGAAGCCCCAGGCCACGTCCTCCACCGCTGCATCCTCGGGCATCCAGCGGAAGCTGGCGCCGTGCCCGGGTACCGGAACCGAGGTGAGCCCGTAGTCGACGATCTGCTGGTTGGCCTCCGGCGGGATGATGGCCGCATGCAGGAAGGGACCGTGGTTGACGTCGCCGAGCTGGTTCTCCACCGGGAGCTTCCAGTTCGCCCGGATCACCCAGCGCTGGGCGTCGCCCACGAACTCGACGCCGTGGGGGAAGCGGTCGAAGAAGGCCTCCAGGTAGAACTTCATGTCCCCCAGGTAGTCGTCGAGGGGCTCGATCTCCGGGTCGAAGCTGCCGAAGACGAGGCCGTTCCAGGAGTCGACGCGCGGGACCGGCTTGAGGCCCAGGCGGGTCTTGTCCGGGCGTCTCTCCAGCTGCCGCTCCTGC
>JANQSB010000581.1 GCA_028284295.1 Myxococcota bacterium
CTATCAGGGACACGTGATGGGCGCGAAGATGGAGCGCGACATGCGCCGCGAGCTCTTCGAGCACTACCAGAAGCTGTCTTTCGGCTTCTACGACCGGCAACGCACCGGTCAGCTGATGGCGCGCATCACGCACGACCCGCTCTCGCTCGCCGAGCTCTACCACCACGGCCCGGAAGACCTGCTGATCGGTGCGGTGAAGCTCTTCGGCGTGCTCGGGCTGCTGGCGTGGATCGACGTGCCCCTCACCCTCGTGGTCGTTGCCTTCCTCGCGGTGATGTTCCCGTACGCACTCCACTTCAACCGACGGATGAACCGCGCGTTGCGCCGCTCGCGAGACCGGATCGGCGACATCAACGGTCGCGTCGAAGACGCGCTCGCGGGGATCCGGGTCGTCCAGTCCTTCGCCAACGAAGACCGCGAGAGCGCGAGATTCGCCGTGGAGAACGACCGCTTCCTCGAGAGCCGGAGTGAGGGCTACCGCAGCGAAGCCTGGTTCTTCGGAGGCATGGAGGCCTTCACCCAGCTGATCACGATCGCGGTGATCGTCCTGGGCGCCGTCGCGATCGCGCGGGCCGAGCTCGACCTGGCGGACCTGGTCACCTTCCTCCTCTGCGTGGCGGTGCTCGTCGACCCGATCAAGCGCTTCGCGAACTTCGCTCGGAGCTATCAGGAGGGCATCACCGGTTTCGACCGCTTCATGGAGATGCTCGAGGTCGAGCCGGACATGCGCGATGCGAAGGACGCGGTCGTTCCCGAGCGCGTGCGCGGGGGCATCGAATTCCGGAACGTGGGCTTCCGCTACAGCGAGGGAGCGCCCGCGGTCCTGGAGGCGCTCTCGCTCGAGATCGAGCCCGGCGAGTTCGTGGCCCTCGTCGGCGCGTCCGGGGTGGGGAAGAGCACCTTGTGCTCGCTGATCCCCCGCTTCTATGACGTGAGCCGAGGCTCGATCCGGCTGGACGGCACGGATCTCCGGCGCCTGCAGCTGCGGGCGCTGCGTCGCCTCGTCGGCGTCGTTCAGCAGGACGTCTACCTCTTCGCGGGGTCCGTCCTGGAGAACCTGCGCTACGGCCGGCCGGACGCGAGCTTCGAGGAGGTGGTGGACGCCGCGCGACGCGCCCACGCACACGACTTCATCCTCGCGCTCCCGAAGGGCTACGAGACCGACATCGGCGAGCGTGGCGTGAAGCTCTCGGGCGGACAGAAGCAGCGGCTGAGCATTGCACGGGTGTTCCTGAAGGACCCCCCGGTCCTGATCTTCGACGAGGCCACGAGCGCGCTCGACACCGAGAGCGAGGAGGCCGTACGCGAATCGCTCGCCGATCTGGCCCGCGAGCGCACGACGCTGGTCATCGCACACCGGCTCTCGACCGTGCGGAGCGCCGACCGCATCCTGGTGCTCGGCGACCGCCACATCGTCGAGGAGGGCACGCACGAGTCGCTGATCGACGCCGGCGGCCCCTACGCGGGGCTCTACCGCCGGGCGATCCTCTAGGAGCGCGGGTCGGAGCGAGAGACGGCCACGAAGCGGTCCGAAACCGGGCGGCTCGACACGACCGAGCTCCGCCGCCGGAGCCTTCTGTTCGGGCGCGGCACCCGCCCCCTCTCGACTCAGGGACGGGAGGGGTCGGTACCGGGGTTCTCGATCCAGAGGACGAGGATGCGCGTGCGCCCCGACTCCGCGGCGAGCAGGTCGAGATCGCCATCGCCGTCCACGTCGACGAACTCGACGTCCGCAGCCGAGGCGTAGGGAAGGGCCTGCTGCGTGAGCGGTGGGCCGGGGCTGAGGAGATGGACCGTTCCGCCCCCTCCGTAGTCCGGATCGCCGTCGGAGTCGAGATCCCCGGCGACGACACGCGTGAAGCGGGGCACGGTCTCGGCGCCCACGAGCGGAGGCGGACCCTCCCCCCGGAAGATCTGCACATCGAGCAGCCGCGTGGTCGCCAGCACGTCCACGTCTCCGTCCAGGTCCAGGTCGGCTGGATCGGTGAAGCCGCGGAGGCCGTCGCCGCCGGGTGGGAGCTCGACCAACGGCTGTGGGGGACCGAAGTCGCCCGGGATCTCTCCGATCCGGTTCTCGCGCCAGAAGAAGTCGTCGAGCTCGGGTAGCAGCAGGTCGGGATCCGTGTCGCCGTCGAGGTCGAGGGCACCCGCGCCCAGAGGTTCGCCGAGCGGGTGCGCGAGGAAGTCGGCGGTGGCCGCTTCTTCGACGCGGTTCTCGAACCAGTAGGCCGCGGAGAAGAAACCGGTCCAACCCCAGAGGTCGAGGTCGCCATCGCGGTCCAGGTCCGCCCCCTTCCCGAGAACGAGCAGATGCCTCGCGATCCGGCGCGGAGGGCCGAAGCGGGCTCCTCCACCCGCATCCGAGAGATTCTCGAACCACTCGTCTCCCACCGCGAGATCGGGCAGCCCGTCGCTGTCGAGGTCCGCCGCGAAGCCCCTGAAGCAAGGGGGCGTGTCTTCGAGCGAGTCCGAGACGGGGATCGGGTAGAGGTCGATCGCCTGGACGTCGAAGGAAGGCGGTCGCGTTCCGAGGTTCTCGAGAAAGAGCTCGCGACAGGCGGCGACGAGGTCGAGATCCCCGTCCCCGTCGAAGTCCGCCGCGACCATCTTTCCCCGGCTCAACGCAGGGAAGAGCGGGGCCACCGCGAGGTCGGCGAGGACGACCTCGCCACCGAGGCCGGCCGCCGCGATCGCGCGCACCTCCGTGCCGTCGTCCACGCCGTCCGAATCCGAGTCGGCCAGGACCGGACTCGTGCCGCGGCGGTCCTCGGCGAGGTTGGGCACGCCGTCGCCATCGGCGTCGCCCGCCCGCTCACCCGCGACGAGGGGGTCGAGCCCGAAGTCCACCTCGAAGCCGTCGCGCATGCCGTCGCCGTCCGTGTCGGCCAGGCGAAGGCCGGTCCCGGCGCTCACCTCGTCTCCGTCGTCGAGACCGTCGCCGTCCGTGTCTGCGACAAGCGGATGGCTCCGACGCTGCTGCTCGCCGAGGTTGTCGAGTCCGTCCGCGTCGGGGTCGAGCGCGGCCTCGTCGGTCGCGAGAGCTTCGAAACCGTGGACGACCTCGAAACCGTCGAGCAGGCCGTCGCCGTCGCTGTCCGCGACGAGCGGATCGGTCGACCGCGCGACCTCCTCCCCGTCGATGAGGTCGTCCCCGTCGCTGTCCGGCCGCGCGGGATCCGTGTTCCGCGCCACTTCGTCGGCATCGTCCAGACCGTCCCGATCGGAGTCCCGCGCCAGAGGGTCGCTCCCATAGACGAGGACTTCGTCGCCATCGCTCAGCCCGTCGGCGTCCGAATCGGGATCGAGCGGGTCGGTTCCCGGGTTCCGGAACGCGACGAGTCCCTGCTCGGTGGTGAGCAGGTCGACGTCGCCGTCCCCGTCGAGGTCACCGAAGGCGGCGATCGGGTAGATGCGGAAGCCGAACCGGTCGCCGCCGCCGGCCAGCACGTCGCGCACCGTCGCCGGAGCGGGTACGAAGGCGAGGCTCCCGGCCGAGCGTTCGGCGAGATAGGGCTCGACCTCGACTCCCAGTGCCACGAGGTCGTCGAGCCCGTCGCCCGTCAGATCTCCGCTTCCCACGGCCACGACTTCTTCGGCGACGAGCACGCGAGAGGCCTGCGCGGGCACCGACAGCGCGGACGTGGAGTCGTCGCAACGGAAGAGCAGGTCGATCGTCCCGTCGCCGTCGGCATCCTGGCCCGTGGCGCCGCCCCGGAAGAAGCCGCGGAAGACACGCGTGCAGCCCGACGATTCCGCGGGAGAGAGCAGGATCGGGTCGCCCACGTCGCGCGACGGCGCATCCAGCCTGTTCTCGAAGGCGACGATCCGCGAGCGCGGGACCTCGCCGACGATGTCCGGGTCGCCGTCGAGATCGAGGTCGACGGGACGGATGTTCTCGATGGGGGACGAGCCGGGCACGCCCACGCGGCGCAGCTCGAAGCTGCCCGCGGAGGACTCGCTGCGGTTCTCGAGCAGCTGGATCCCGTCCGTGCTCCCGATCACGACGTCCTCGTCTCCGTCGCCATCCCAGTCCGCCACGGAGCGTCGAGCGATCGGCGATTCGACGAACACACCCCGCGCCTCGAAGTCGCGGCTCGCCTCGTGCAGGCGGTTGCGGAACCAGGAGCTCCGGAGTCCGTCGGACACGAGCAGATCGGGCCGGCCGTCGTCGTCGACGTCGAGCAGGGCCAGGGCACCTGCGAACCCGACGCCGGCGTCCGGGGCGATGGGCGTCCGGGGGGTCAGCCGGATCTCGCCGACGACGCTCTCGTTCTCGAACCAGGTCCAGAGGCCTCCGATCGAGCGGACCGCGTCGGGGTCTCCGTCCCCGTCGAGATCCGCGCTCAGCAGGTCGTCGCCGTTCTCCACCCGCGCGAAGCGAACCGACTCCTCGAAGCCGAGATCCGCAAGGCGGGACACCTCGGCAGAGTCGACCAGGCCGTCGCCATCCGTATCCGGATCGCGGGGATCCGTCCCGCGCAGGCTCTCGGCCCGGTCGTCGAGCCCGTCCGCGTCCGCGTCACCCGGCGCATCCGCACTGCGCGGGTCGAACTGGTTGGCCACCTCGAAGGCGTCGTCGAGTCCGTCCCCGTCGGTGTCCGGGGCGTTCGGATCGGTGCCGTGGACGCCGACCTCCTCGGCGTCGCCGAGTCCGTCCCGGTCGGTGTCGGCGGCACGTGGGCTGGAGCCCGCCGCCTGCTCGGCCGTATTGTCGAGTCCGTCGGTGTCCGGGTCACCGACGGCTTCAGCGTTGTCGCGAAGCGGATCGAACCCGAATCGCTGCTCGAAGCCGTCGCGCAGTCCGTCGCCGTCCGTGTCGGGAGAGGCCGCGTCGGTGCCGAGCTCGATCTGCTCGGCGCCGTCGAAGAGCGAGTCCCCGTCGGAGTCCGGATCGGTGGGGTCGAGCCCGTCGTGTACCTCGTCGCCGTCGACCAGACCGTCCCCGTCCGTATCGGCCAGCACGGGATCGGTCCCGTGCTGGTCCAGCTCCTGCCCGTCCGAAAGCCCGTCGTCGTCGCTGTCGGCATCGTCCGGATCCGTGCCGCGGTTGCGGAACCACACGACGAAGTCGTCCCCGTCCTCCCCGTACGGGTCGACTCCACCCGCCCCGTCCACGTTCGCGACCCGAGCGGGTCGGGTCGGCGTGACGCGCAGGGCGGCGACGGAAAGAGATGGTTGCCAATCGGCAGTCGCCTCGTCGAGGCGGTTCTCCACCCGCACCACCTCGGCGGGTCTCTGCTCGCGGATGCCGACCAGAACGTCGAGATCGCGATCTCCGTCCAGATCGGCCAGCCGGAAGTGCCACGACTCGAGCTCCGCGATCGGGCGCACGGCGCCAAAGGGAAGACCCGGTTCGCCGAAGCGATTCTCGTGCCAGCCGAGCGCCCAGTAGCCCGGCGTGCCGCTGCCCAGGAAGACGAAGACGGTCCGGAGCACGTCCGAGTCGCCATCCCCGTCGAGATCACCGGTTCGAACGATCCAGGGCTGATCCGTCGAGAGGATCGGCCCCGCCGCGATGTCGGCGGCGGCTTCGTCCAGGCGGTTGACCCACACGCGGAATCCAACGAGGTCCCGGACCACGATGTCGGGGTCCCCGTCGCCGTCGAAGTCGAGAAGGTCGAAGGGAGCCCGGAAGGGCAGCGAGGTGATCGATCGAGGCGTCGACTCGAAGACACCGGCTCCGAGGTTCCGCATCCAGATCAGCTCGTTCTCGCTCCGGGTGAGCACGTCGAGGTGACCGTCTCCGTCCAGGTCCACCGGCATCGGGCCCGCCGTACGCTCGAGGTCGGCGATCGGATGGATCTCGAACAGCTCGGGACCGGCGCTCGTCCTCTCGTACCAGAGCAACGACTGCCCGTAGTACGCCAGCAGATCGTCGTCCCCGTCCCCATCGACATCGGCCACGGAGAACACCGGGGAGCTCAGACGGGAGTCGAATCGCCGGGGCGCCTGGAAGGCCGGCCTTCCCATCGTCTGCTCGTTCTCGAACAGAACGGCGCCGAAGTCCTGGCTCGCCACGGCGTCGAGATCCCCGTCGTCGTCGAAGTCGCCCAGGACCAGCTCCTGGAAGGCTCGCGGGGTCGTGCTGGTCGTCGTGGACTCGTAGGATGCCGCGATCGCAGCGGGGCCGGCGAAGCCGAGCTGCCGCGCGCGTTCGACCTCGCGCAGGTCCGTGAGCCCGTCGCCGTCGGAGTCTCCGGCCAGCGAGGTCGCTCCACCGCTGCTTCCACCGCCGCCCCCGCTACAGGCCGAGAGCAGTGCGAGCGTCATCCCCAGGACGAAGCCGCTGCGGAGCCCGGCACGCGGGCGGTGCCGGACCTCGCCGGGCGGTGCCGATCCGCGGATCGCCCCCGGGTGGATGGCCTTCAACTGCACGGCAAGTCGGAAACCTCGGGCGAGTCCAACGTATCACGCGGGCCCGATGCGCGCTGAGCAACGCGACCGAAGGGCGCGGGCGTCCGGAGGGCGATGTGTCGACTCGCCACACGGAAGTGCGAAGGCCCGCGCCGCGACGGGAGCGGACTGTCACTCGGCGCGTCGGAGCGGTGGTTTAGCCAGGGGCTCGCGGATGACTCGCCGCCAAACGTCACCGAAACGTAATTCGCTCTACAGCAGCGACGCCAGTCCTTCGCGGGAACGGACGACCAGGCGGCCGTAGGCCAGCTCGATCCAACCTTCGCGTTCGAAGCGCTTCAGGTGACGACCGACCGCCTCGCGCGTGGCGCCCACCATGGCGGCGAGGCCTTCCTGCGGCAGGTGGAGGTCGATGGCGATCTCTCCCTCGGCCTGCGCTTCGCCATGGTCGCCCGCGAGCTCGAGGATGCGCTTGGCCAGCCGCGTCGGAAGATCGAGCAGCACCGCATCCTCGAGGAGGCCGAAGAGCATGCGGATCCGGTGGCTCATCAGCTCGGCGAAGGGCGGCCAGAACTCCGGCCGATCGCGCAGCAGCGCATGGAAGTCGCGCTGCGGCACGTGACCCAGCTCCGTTTCACCCATGGCGACGTTGTCGTGGGTGCGGGGGAGCCCGTCGAAGAGCGAGAGCTCGCCGAACCACTCTCCCGGCGCGAGGACCGTGAGCACGAACTCCCGACCATCGGCCCCCATCCCCAGCACCTGGACCCGCCCCGAGCGCACGCCGAAGAGGCCGTGGCCCGCGTCGCCCCGGCGGAAGATCACGTCGCCGTCGGCGAAGCGCTTCGAGACGGCCCGCGTCTCGAGCTCGGTCGTGAGCTCCTCCGGCAGGGTCCGGAGAAACTCCTTGTGAACCAGCAGGTTGTCGGTCAAGGCCGGGCCTCGCCAGGAGCTCGAAGAAAAGGACGCGCAACTGCGATCCGAGTCGCAGTGTGCCGGATCCACGCCCCCTAGGCTGCCTTCCATCCCGGGAGCCCGGCTCCCCAGCCCATCGAGGAGAGCACCGATGTCCACTGCCCTGGCAACCGCCCCCCGCCCCGAATGCTCCGCCGACGAGTGGGCCGTGCGGGTCGATCTCGCGGCCGCGTACCGGCTCGTCGCGCTTCACGGCTGGGACGACCTCATCTTCACCCACCTGTCGGTGCGCGTGCCCGGCAGCGACTCCTTCCTCATCAACCCCTACGGACTGCTGTTCGAGGAGATCACGGCTTCGAGTCTGGTGAAGGTCGATGTGGACGGGAACAAGCTGGAGGAGTCCCCCTGGCCCGTGAATCCTGCCGGCTTCACGATCCACAGCGCCGTACACATGAGCCGCGAGGACGCCCACTGCGTGGTGCACCTGCACACCGTCCAGGGCCAGGCGGTCTCGGCCCAGCCCGACGGCCTGCTGCCCATCACCCAGACCGCCCTGCAGGTCCACCACGACGTCGCGTACCACGACTTCGAGGGCATCGCCGAGGATCTCGACGAGCGCGAGCGCATCGTGCGCGATCTCGACGACAAGAGCCTGCTCGTGCTCCGAAACCACGGCACCCTCACGGTCGGCGAGACGGTCGCGGACGCCTGGCTGCGCATGTACATGCTGGAACGCGCGTGCGAGTCGCAGATCGCCGCCCAGGCCGGTGGCGCCCTGCTCGAGGCACCTGCCGAGGCCGGCGCCAGGACCGCGGCCATCGCCCGGGCCGGACTCCCCGTCGTGGGCCGCCAGCTGGCGTGGCCCGCCCTGCTGCGAAGACTCGACCGCCTCGATCCGAGCTATCGCGACTGAGGCGAGGCACCGAAAGCTCCTCCCCGGGTCCCCGGGCGGCACTCTCGGGATATCCTCGTCCCATGGCGAAGCAGGTGAGAGACGGCCGGCCCCTTCGGCTGGTGGCCCCGGGAGAGGGTTCGCCACACGGGGCCGGGAGCGCCGCGCCCGGCGACGAGCCGGCGGCTCGAGCGCTGTCGAGCTTGTTCCGGGCGCAGGCGGAAGAGATCGAGGGCCGGGCCGAGGCCTGGCTGCGCGAGGAGAGCGCCGACAGCCTCCA
>JANQSB010000584.1 GCA_028284295.1 Myxococcota bacterium
TCTGGCCACGCTGCTCGCGGGCGGCTGCCGCTCCACCACGCCGATGGTCAGCGAGGTCCCGCCGGGAAAGCCCCAGGCCATCGACGGCAAGTGGCTCGACACCACCATCAACGTGCGGGTCCAGATCGGTGCCGGTCGCATGTGGGCCGACCAGGACTTCGTCTCCGGCGTCTGGAGGAACCGCAAGGGCCAGATCCAGGCCATCAACCTGCGCCAGATCGGACCGCGCAAGTACGAGGGCTGGAACCCCGGCTACCAGGGCCCGTACTACTTCTACGTCCAGGACGACGGGCGTATCGCCCTGCTGCTGCGGACGGCGCTCTTCGGAGACTACAAGGCCATCCTGCAACAGCTCTCGGTGGACGACTCCCGGGCCTACGCGGCCGAGGAGGCATCGGCGCCCAACCCCGGTCTTCCCTGGGAAGACCCCGCGGTGATGCAGGGCAGCCAGCTGGCCGCCTCCCCGGTCCCGCCGAAGCCCGCGCAGCCGCCGGTGCCGCCCAGCCCGAGCACGCCGCGCTCCGACTCGACGCCGCTGGGCGGACCCACGACGGCGACGCCACTGCCCGCGCCGTCGGGCAATGTCGACTTCGGCCGCTACTACGCGCTGCTGATCGGCAACAACGGCTACCAGCACCTCCCCCGCCTGCGTTCGGCCGAGTCGGACGTCGAGGCCGTGTCGGAGCTGCTGGAGGAGCGCTACGGGTTCGAGACGCGCATCCTGGAGGACGCGTCCCGGGACGACGTGCTCCTCGCGCTCGAGCAGTACCGCCGCGAGCTCACGGACCGCGACAACCTGCTGATCTACTACGCGGGCCACGGCTGGCTCGACGAGGATGCCGACGAGGGCTACTGGCTGCCCGTGGACGCCACCAGCGAGAGCACCATCAACTGGATCCCGAACGCCACCCTCACCTCCTCGCTGAAGGCGATCCGTGCCAAGCACGTCCTGGTGGTGGCCGACAGCTGCTACTCGGGCAAGCTCACCCGCGGCATCGCGGTGCGCGGCAACCGCACGCCCGACTACGTGAAGCGCATGGCGACGCGACGCGCGCGCATGGTGATCTCCTCCGGCGGGCTCGAGCCGGTGCTCGACGGCGGGCGGGGCAACCACTCGGTATTCGCCGGGGCTTTCCTGGACGCCCTGCGGGAGAACCAGGGGATCGTCGACACCACCTCGCTCTTCTCCCGGATCCGGCGCGACGTCATGCTGCACTCGGACCAGACCCCCGAGCTCGCGGACATCCGCAAGTCCGGGCACGAGGGTGGAGACTTCCTCTTCGTCCCGCGCGAACGGTAGCGCCGGGAGCGCCGGACTCCTCAGTCCTCGACGGTCAGCACGCGGATCATGTCGGTGCTGCCCGCCTGGTGGGACAGCCCGGCCGTCACGATCACGACGTCGCCCCCCTCCACGTAGCGCAGCTCGCGGGCCCGCTCGATCGCGAAGGCGATCTTGTACTCGTCCCCGCCCCGATCGTCGTAGCGGATCGCGCTGATCCCCCAGTTCATGCACAGGCGCCGCTCGACCTTGCTCGACGAGGTCACCGCCAGGATCGGACAGGGGGGCCGGTACTTGGAGATCATGCGCGACGTGAAGCCGCTCTCGGTGAGGGTGATGATGGCGGCCGCGGACAGGTGGGCGGCCATGTTGTTGGCCGCCTGGCTGACCGCTTCGCTGACCTTGTTGGTCGGGTCGGACTCGACGTGCTGGAGGTGTCCGTACTCGGCGAGCGAAGCCTCGGCTCGACGCGCCAGGGCGGCGATGGTGCGGACCGCCTCCACCGGATACGCACCGACGGCAGTCTCTCCGGACAGCATCACCGCGGAGGTCCCGTCGAAGATGGCGTTGGCGACGTCGCTGGCCTCGGCGCGGGTGGGCCGGGGATTGCGCTCCATCGAATCGAGCATCTGGGTCGCCGTGATGACCGGCTTCCCGTTCATCACGGTGGTCCCGATGATCTGCTTCTGGGCAGCGGGAACCTCCTCCACCGGCAGCTCCACCCCGAGGTCCCCGCGCGCGACCATGGTTCCGTTGGCCGCGCGCACGATCTCCTCGAGGTTCGTCACTGCGGGTCGGCTCTCGATCTTCGCGATGATGGGGATGTCCTTGCCGTGGCCTTCGAGCACCGAGCGCAGCTCTTCGACGTCGCCCGCGTGGCGCACGAAGGAGGCCGCCACGTAGTCCATGTCGTGCTCGGCCGCGAAGTCGAGGTCCTCCTGGTTCTCGATTCCCATGGAGCCGAACTGCAGCTCGGTGTGGGGCAGATTCATGCCCTTGCGGCTGCGGAGGGGGCCGCCACTCTCCACGGAGCAGACCACGATGTCGCGGTCCACCTCGATCACCGACAGGCCGATGCTGCCGTCGTCGATCAGGATGGGATCGCCCACGGCCACGGCGCGCGCCAGCCCGGGATAGCTGATCTCGACGCCCGGCCGCGGATCGACGCGGCCTTCGGGCCGGAACGCGAAGGTGTCGCCCGGGGCCAGGTCGACCAGCCCGCCTGCCACCTCCCCGACGCGTACCTCGATGCCGCGGGTGTCGAGCATCGTGGCCACGGTCCGCCCGGTCCGCCGACATGCCTCGGCGAGCCTCGCCAGCCGCGCTTCGTGCTCGTCCGGCCCGCCGTGCGAGAAGTTCAGCCGGGCCACGTTCATGCCCGCCTCGACCATCGCGCACAGGACGTTCAGGTCGTCGCACGCCGGGCCCAGTGTGGCGACGACCTTCGTCTTCCGGACGCGCAAGTTGGTGGACACGGTGCCCCTCTTCGCGGTGGCTCCGGTGGTAGCGACCCCCTGCAGGCGGGTCAACCGAGAGCGCCCGACCGGCCGACCCCCGGGATCCGGTCTATCGTCGGGTGCTTCGGGGCAACAGCCGGAACGGAGGCCTTTGCATGAAGCCGGAAGAGTGCGTCCTGTTCAGCGGAGCGGCCAGTGGGGCAGAGGCGGCGTTCGGCGAGGCTGCCGAGCGACGGGGCATCGAGGAGGTCAACTTCACCTTCGACGGCCACAACGACGCCCGACGACGCGGGATCCGGGTCCTCACCCACAACGAGCTGGCCCAGGGCGACGTGAGCCTCGCGTACGTGAGCAAGCTCATGAATCGCCGCTACCGGGACACGCCGCTCTTCAAGCGGGTGCTGCAGAGCATCTGGCACCAGGTCAACGCCGGGCAGGAGATCTACGTGGTCGGCAAGATCCTGGACGACGACACCGTCAAGGGCGGCACCGGCTGGGGGGCCGAGTTCGCGAAGCTCTGCAACAAGCCCCTCTCGGTCTTCGACCAGGACCGCGGCAGCTGGTTCGGCTGGACGGGCGAGAGCTGGGAGGAGTCGACACCCACCATCACCCACCCGCACTTCACGGGAACGGGAACCCGTTTCCTGCAGGAGAACGCGCGGGACGCGATCGAGGCGCTCTTCGACCGCTCCTTCTAGCGACGCCGCGCGTCCCTACTCCGCGGCGGCCTCGGCCGGGTCGGTGTGCAGGGCCAGGATGCCCGGCG
>JANQSB010000593.1 GCA_028284295.1 Myxococcota bacterium
AAGGGCCCCGGCCTCTCGGGGTACTTCACCATCGCGAACGCCCTGCGGCGTCGCTTCGAGTCCGATGGCCGCCTCGAGCCGGAGGCGCTCGTCGCGCTCGAAGCGAGCGACTGCACGCGCATCTTCGGCCAGGACCCGACGAACGCAGAGAGCGAGGAGCTGATGGCGCTCTTCGCGAGCTCCCTGAGGGAGCTCGGCCGCACCACCCTCCAGGCCGGAGCTTCCTTCGAGGGCCTGGTGGCGAGCGCGGGCGGCCGCGCGTCGCGCCTCGTCGAGCTTCTCGCCCGGATGCCGATGTATCGCGACGTCTCGCGCTACGGGGAGCTCGAGGTGCCGCTCTTCAAGCGCGCGCAGATCACGGTTGCGGACCTGGCGCTCGCCTTCGAGGGCGAAGGTCCCGGCCGTTTCGAGGACGTGGACGAGCTGACCCTCTTCGCCGACAACCTCGTCCCGCACGTGCTCCGCTGTGAGGGTGTACTCCGCTACGAAGCCGACCTGCTGGCGCGAATCGACGCCGGTGAGCGACTCGAGGCCGGCAGTCCCGAAGAGGTGGAGATCCGCGCCGTGGGGCTCCATGCCGTCGAGCGGCTCGTCGCCTCGTTGCGAGCGCGGGGGGTGTCCGGTGCGAGCGCCCGCCACCTGGACCGCGTCCTGTGGGGCCGCGGCCAGAGCCCGCAGATCAAGAGATGGAAGCGGCACCGGGCGCGCAGCATCTTCTACTGAACTGCGTTCGCACGGGGACCCGAAGGGCCAGCCGGCCAGTCGACTCCGCGACCGGCCCGGTCCGGCCCCTTGCAACCCGGAACGCTTTTCCTACCCTGCGCGGCCCGCCGTCCGCCCCCGCGGGCTGGCGCCCTGTCCGGTACGCAGCTCCCCCGCCGAGCCTCCGCGTCGCACGGCCACCACAGTCGAGGTATCGCGCATGCTTGCCATCGAAGAGATCGAATCCGGCCTGTTCGTGACGCACAAGAACACCGGTCTCCGCTACAGCGTGGTCGACATGGGGGACGACGAGGTGCTGCTCTCGCCCGAGCAGACCGGCCTGCAGGACCTGACGGTTCCCCTGCAGCTCTTTCGCGAGGAGTTCGTCTCGACCGAGCGCTTCCGCGGGGGGCCGGCCAATCGCAGTCGCGGTCGGGGGCGGGGACGCCGACGCGGCGGCGCGCAGCCGGCGGCGCCGACCGGGCCCAAGTGCAAGGGCAAGATCAAGAAGATGGTGCGCGACCGGGGCTTCGGGTTCATCCGGGGAGACGACGGCAAGGAGGTCTTCTTCCACCGCTCGGGCCTGAACGCGGCCGACTACGATGCCCTCTCCGAAGGCGACAGCGTCGAGTACGTCGTGCAGGAAGGACCGCGCGGTGCCCGGGCCGAGAACGTGCGCGCCGCAGGCGGAGAAGAGGGCGGCGCCGCGGAGAGCGCACCGGCCTGAGTCCGTCCGGGCCTCGGTCCGGCGCTCAGCCTTCGTAGCGGTGGACGATCGGCAGCCGCCGCCCGGTGCCGAAGGCCTTCGGTGAGGTGCGCAGCACCAGCGGGGTCTGACGGCGCTTGTACTCGTTGCGGTCGAGCCTGCGCACGATCCACTCCGCGCGCTCCCGCGTGCAGCCTTCGGGCAGCTCGATCCCCGAGGCGCTTCTCCCGCCCTCGATGGCCTGCTCGAGCACCGCGTCGAGGATGTCGTAGGCGGGGAGCTCGTTCTGGTCGACCTGGTCGGGTGCCAGCTCGGCCGAGGGTGGCTTCTCGATCGTGCGCGCGGGGATCCGTTCGCCATCGCGATTCGCGTAGCGGGCCAGGGCGTAGACGTCGCGCTTGTAGACGTCGCCCAGCACGCCGATCCCGCCCACCGTGTCGCCATAGAGCGTGCAGTAGCCGACCGAGAGCTCGCTCTTGTTGCCGGTCGCGAGGACCAGGCGACCTTCCTCGTTGGAGACCGCCATCACCACCGCGCCGCGGATTCGCGACTGGATGTTCTGCTGCGTGAGGCCGTAGTCGTCGCGCTCACCGAAGAGATTTCGGAATACCGAGAGATAGGCGTCGTACATGGGGCCGATCTCGACCACCCGCACCTCGATCCCGAGCTGGCGTCCCAGGGCGAGCGCGTCCTCGATGCTGTGGCCCGACGAGAAGGGTCCCGGCATCGCGACCCCGAGGACGCGATCGGCACCCAGCGCCTCGACGGCCAGGTGTGCAGTCACCGCCGAGTCGATCCCGCCGGAGAGACCGATCACGGCGCCCGGTGGCAATCCCTGCTTGGCGAAGTAGTCGTGGATGCCGAGCACCAGCGCGCGCTCCAGCTGCGCCACGCTCTCGGGGTCACGTGTCTCGTCCATCGCCGTGCCCCCTTCCAGGGGCAGGTCGAAGACGCCGAAGCCCTCTTCGAACATCGGGAGCTGCGCGTGGACCCGTCCGCTGGGGTCGACGGCGAAGGAGGCCCCGTCGAAGACGAGCCCGTCGTTGCCCCCGACCTGGTTGACGAAGACGATCGGCACGTCGTTGGTGGCGGCGAGACGCGCCAGCATCTCGCGCCGGGCGCGAGGCTTCTGGACGTGCCAGGGAGAGGCGGACGCGTTCAGGATCACGGAGGCTCCGGCGCGGGCGAGGTCCTGGACGGGGTTCTCCGCGTAGGGGCGTGTCTCCACCCAGGTGTCCTCGCAGACGCAGAGTCCCACGGGCCCGTGTCCGGGGAGCTGGCTCAGCTCGCGCTTCTCCGCCGGGGCGAAGTAGCGCTTCTCGTCGAACACGTCGTAGCTGGGGAGGAGGGTCTTCGCCTGCACGGCCACCCGCTTGCCGCCGGCGAGCAGGAGCGCCGCGTTCGAGAGCTGCTTGGGGCGGCCCTCGGGCCGCGGCAGCACCGCGCCGAGGGCGATGGCGACCTTCCGCGAGGACCGCTCGAGAGCCTCGAGCTCGCGCAGCTGGTCGCTCACGAAGCCGTCGCGCTCCAGGAGGTCCATGGGCGGATAGCCGGTCAGGACCATCTCCGGGAGCACGACGAGATCGGCACCGGCGGCGGCGGCTCGATCGGCGGCCTGCTCGACGAGCTTCCGGTTCTCGCCCAGGGCGCCGACGGTGGGATTGACCTGTGCGATCGCGACTCTCATGACGGCGCGATGATACCGCCTACATTCCGAGCATGACGAGTCCCGAGATCATCGGCCCCGCTTCGAGCTACTACGTTTCCCAGCGTTTGCGTCTGCACTTCGTCGACTGGGGGAACGAGGACAAGCCCCCGCTGCTCCTGGTTCATGGGGGCCGCGACCACGCGCGCAGCTGGGACTGGGTGGCCCGCGAGCTGCGCGACGACTGGCACGTGATCGCCCCCGACCTGCGCGGTCACGGCGACAGCGCCTGGGCGATCGGGGGTCACTACACCCTGCAGGAGTTCGTCCTCGACATCGCCCAGCTGATCCTGACCCTGGACCTCGCCCCGGTGACCCTGATCGGCCACTCCCTCGGCGGATCGGTGGTCACCCACTACGCCTCGGTCTACCCCGAGAAGGTCTCGAAGCTCGTCAGCATCGAAGGGCTCGGTCCCCCGCCCGCCATGGTGAAGGGACGCCTCTCGCGTCCGCGCTGGGAGCGAACCGCGGAGTGGATCGAGCAGGTGCGGGACTTCTCGGCCAAGACGCCGCGTCGCTACCCCACCATCGAGGCCGCCGCGGCGCGGATGATCGAGGAGAACTCCTTCCTGAGCGAGGAGCAGGCTCGGCACCTCACCATCCACGGCGTCGCCCGCAACGAGGACGGAAGCTACGGCTGGAAGTTCGACAACTACACGCGCGTCTTCTTCCCGCAGCACTACGACATGGAGTCCATGCGAGCCCAGTGGGGCCGCATCAGCTGCCCGACCCTGCTGGTTCGCGGCCTGCAGAGCTGGGCGGGAGACCCCGAAGAGGACGGCCGCATGAGCGCCTTCCAGGACGCGAGGAGCGTCGGCATCGACAACGCCGAGCACTGGGTGCACCACGACCAGCTGGACGAGTTCCTGAGGGTCGTGACCGACTTCCTGGCCGAACCAGGCTAGGCCGTTCGCGAAGAACGCTCGCAGAGCCGGAGAGAGCGCTCAGCAGCGAGCGCGAAGCGCTCGCCTGCTGCAGCGCGCCACCCTACCCGAAATACACATAGACGACGCGACCGCTGAGCGCGGGCTTTGCCGCCCCTTCCACCTCGACGGTGACGCCGAAGGAGACCCGGGCGCCGCCGGTCGGCAGCTCGCGGTAGCTCTTGACGGTCGCCCGCAGGCGGACCCGCGAGCCCGCGGCCACGGGGTGCGTGAGGCGCAGCTTCTCGATGCCCGAGTTCACGACCTGACCCATCTGCTCGACCTCGAGCAGCTCGCCGAGCAGCTTGGGGACCAGCGCCAGGGTCAGGTAGCCATGGGCAATCGGTCCGCCGAAGGGCGACTCGGCGCGGGCCCGTTCGACGTCGACGTGGATCCACTGGTGGTCGCCGGTCGCCTCGGCGAATTGCTGGATCCGCTCCTGGGAGATCGTCTCCCACGCGGTCTCGCCCAGGGGCTCGTCCAACAGGTCCTTCAGCGCCTTGATGTCGGCCACCCGGCGCGGCGTGCCGCGGCTCTTCCCGGCGGCGCTCATGCCTCGGGCTCCGTCTCGTGGAGGTAGCGGTTCATGTGCGCGGCGAGATCGAGATCCCGCTGGGTGACTCCCCCGGCGTCGTGGGTCGTGAGATGGACGCGGACCCGGTTGTAGACGTTGAACCACTCGGGGTGGTGGTTGGCGGCCTCGGCGGCGAGCGCCACGCGGCTCATGAAGCCGAAGGCCGCGTTGAAGTCCCGGAACACGAACTCGCGGTAGAGCTTCCCCTGATCGATCCCCCAGCCGGGGAGCTCGGGCAGGGCTGCTTCGAGCTCGTCGTCCGAGAGCTTGGGGGCCGACTTCACGCGATCAGTCCCTCTCGCGGTGGATGGCTCGGACGAACGCGTCGAAGAGCGCGCTGCGGATCCGCTCGCGATCGGCGCTGCGATACACCTTCCGGAACGCCTTCAGCGGAATGATCCCCTTCGCCATCGAACGATGCCCGCCGCCGACCCCGAGTCCTTCCACGACCGCGCGGACGACCTCGCCGGCGGCGCGCACGTAGCCCACGTTGCGCACGGAGAAGACCAGGTCGCTTCCGACGATGCCCGCCGCGACCGCCCACTCGGCACCCTCGGCCTGCAGCGCCATGTCCGCGACCTGCGGGATCACGTCCTCGCGAACCCGGCCCAGGACCAGCACGTGGATTCCGTCGCGGACCTCGGTGCGCGACAGCGCACGACCGAGTGCGCGCATGCCGTCGATGGGAAGCGCCGGGCGCTCGATGCGCTGCAGCAGTGCCGGGCTGTGGTTGGCGTGCAGGTAGGCGAAGGACTGCATGTCGCGCTTGCTGGTCTGCCGTCCGAGGTACTGGGTGTCGCTCTTGATCCCGTAGAGGAGCGCCGTCGTGAGTCCCGTGCTGGGCTCCATCCCGGCGGCGCGCAGGTACTCGGTGAGGATCGTCGCGGTGGCCCCGTAGCTCGGGCGGATGTCCTTGAGGACCGCGTCGTAGCCGGTGCGCTCGGGATGGTGGTCGATCACGACGTCCACGGAGCGGACCCGTGCGGGGGCGTTCTCCCCGAACACGTTGGGCTGGACGTCGACCAGCGCCAGACCGTCGAACTCGTCGAGCTCGTCGGGTGTGATCACGCGAACCTCGAGACCCATCGCCTGCACCAGCGCCTGGTTCTCGGGTCGTTGCACGGGCCCGAAGGAGATGAGCGGTGCCGTGGGTCGCTTGCGCCCCAGCAGGCCGCGCAGGGCGAATCCGCAGGCGATCCCGTCCGGGTCGGGGTCGGGCTGAAGCAGGATGCCCACCTTCTCCCTCGGGTCGAGAAGCTGTCGGATCTCGACCACGCGGTGCAGGTTGGCGAGGTGGTCGAACTCCTCGTCGATGTCGTCGCGGATCAGCGTCTTGAGGCCGGTGCGCCGCAGACAGGGGTGGTCGGGCAGGTCGTCCTCGGTGAGCGCGTCCGTGAGCAGCAGGATCGGGGACTCGGGATCGATGGCGCTGATGGCGGGGACCGCTGCCCGGATCCAGGGCCCGTCGTCGGTCGCGAGCGCGTACTCGTCGCCCTCCTTGGGGCCGAGCTTCTCGAACGCCTCGGGGGTCAGACCACCCTGCAGGATGCGGAAGCCCGGCGGTCGCGCCCGGGACTCGTCCTCGCGCGGAACCCAGAGAAGCTGTTCGTTGTCCGCCGCGCCGATACGGCCCCAGAGGCGGGCCGTCTCCGCGCCGTCGCAGACGATGATGCGGCGTCCCACTTTGTCTCCAGCCCTTCCCCCCGCGAGCACCCCGTCCGCCTGGCGACGGGTGCTCGCCGCCGGAACCGGTCCGGCTGCGGGCCGCGCCAAGATAGCTGGGGCCCCGCACCGGAGGCCACACCGCCGGGCCTTTCCCCTTCTCGGTCGATGGCTTTCGTGGTGTACTTGCGCGCATGTCCGACGCCGGAGAGCCCGAAGACGGCTCCGGGGAGCCCGAGCCGATCGTCGTCGAGATCACCGACTCGATCGACCTGCACCACTTCCACCCCTCGGAGCTCATCGACGTCGTCGACGCTTATCTGGACGCCGCCCTCGAACGCGGTCTCGAGGAGGTGCGCCTGATCCACGGGCGCGGAAAGGGGGTCCAGCGCGCGCGCGTTCGCCGCTTCCTGGAGGAAGACGAGCGCGTCGAGCGCTTCGAGGAGGCCCCGCCGGCTCGGGGTGGCTGGGGGGCCACGATCGCCTTCCTCCGCCGGCCCGTGACCGCGCCAGAGCGCTGAACCCTCGTTCGTTGGGGATTGGCCTGATTGTGTGGGCGCCGGGCGGGGAGTAACTTCCCGGTGTACGCCGATCCCAACGACGGTAGGACTGGGGTCCCGCCCTCATCGACCGTGTCTTCGTCCGCGGGTCGGCGTATGGATCGCGGATCCGACGGATGCGCGTGACGATGTCGATGAGGGGGGGCGAAGACCGCGAAGCTGGTGGGTCCCGGCCGGACCCGCCCGAGTAGGCCCGGCCGGAAGGCCCGCCACGACGAGCGGAATCGTGGCGCGGGAGGCCTGTCCGGACTCGGGAGCTTCCAGAAGAGAGGACGCGGAGACCGAGGAGATGTCGCTCTCGCCTCTACGGGCACGCGACGCATCCCTCTCCGAGCTTCTCGCAGCCCGAACGGGGTGCGGGCGCTCCGCGAACCGCCAGAAGGCAGAGCCCCGACAGAGATCCGGAGAGGCGCCCCGCCACCCCAGGAGCCGCCCGCCCGGCGGGGTCCGAGCCAACCCGGCGTTTTCGCAGGGTTTCCACGACTGGCTCCCGTAGCTAGACTGCCCCTCGGCCTGCTAGTGGCGAGGAGAGGGGTGTAGCTGGATGCCCGTCGTGTTGATTCCGACCGCCTATCGCGCCCCGACCGGGGGCGCCGCCGAGGTGTCTGTCGACGGACAGGACGTCGAGGCGTGCCTTCGGGCCGTGGAAGCCCGGCATCCCGGCTTCCTCGAGCTGGTACTCGACGCAGACGGAAAGCAGCACGCCTTCGTCAAGCTCTTCGTCAACGAGGTGCAGCTGGAGGCGGGCGCGCTCGACACGCCGCTCGCTCCCGACGATCGCCTGGAGGTCCTCGCGGCGATCGCGGGTGGATGACATCGGCCGCGGAGCGCCAATACAGGCAACTCGACAGGCAACTCGACAGGCAACTCGACAGGCAACGTGAACAAGCACGACTTCGATTCGATCCCGACCTCGAAGTCCATCCCCAAGCCCAGGAGTAGATCAGAACATGGCTGGACCGGAAGGCGACCGCCTCATTCGCGTCGACATGACGACGCAGACCGCAACCACGGAGCCCTACCCCGACGAGTGGAAGCTGCTCGGCGGGCGCGGGCTCTCCGCGAAGATCCTGCTGAAGGAGTGCGATCCGACCTGTGATCCGCTCGGGCCGGACAACGTCCTCGTGATGGCTCCGGGCGTGATGAGCGGAACGGCGGCGCCGACCTCGGGCCGCATCTCCATCGGTGGCAAGAGCCCGCTCACGGGCGGCATCAAGGAGGCGAACGCGGGGGGCAATCCCGGTCAGGACCTGATGAAGCTGGGCTTCCGGGCCGTCATCGTCACCGGTCAGCCCGCCGATCCCGAGAAGCGCTACGGCCTCGAGGTGGACGGCGAAGGTGTGCGCGTGGTCGAAGCCGACGAGTACAAGGGCATGTGGAACTACGCCCTGTGCAGCAAGCTGCTGGCCGACCGCCCCAAGACCGCCTCCGTCATCTCGATCGGCCCGGCGGGTGAGCTCAAGCTCTCCGGCGCTTCGGTGGCGTGCACCGACCAGGACAAGGAGCGTCGCCCGGCCCGTCATGCGGCCCGCGGCGGCCTCGGCGCCGTCATGGGCAGCAAGGGCCTGAAGTGGGTGTGCGTCGATCCGGGGAAGGCCAAGCTGCGGGGTGCCGCCGAGGCCAAGCCCTTCGCGACCACCAACAAGGACTACACGAAGGCGTACCGCGAGGGTCCGCAGATGTTCGCCACCGGCACGAGCTCCGTGGTGCCGGTCGCCAACATGCTGAACACCTTCCCGTACAAGAACCGGACCGAAGGCCAGTCGCCGGACGCAGAGAACCTCGCCGGTGCGAAGATCGTCGAGAGCTTCGAGGAGCGCGGTGGCGGCATGCACAACTGCATGACCGGCTGCATCGTGCAGTGCTCGAACATCGTCCACGACAAGGACGGCAACTACAAGACCTCGGCGCTCGAGTTCGAGACCCTGACCCTGCTGGGCGCCAACTGCGCCGTGGACAACTGGGACGACGTCGCCGACATGGACCGCCTGTGCGACGAGCTGGGTCTCGACACCATCGAGACCGGTGCCGCCCTCGCCATCCTGATGGATTCGGGAGGCATGGAGTGGGGCGACGCCGAGGCCATGAAGGGTCTGCTGAAGGAGATCGCCGACGGGACCGAGCTGGGCCGGGCGATCGGCAACGGCGCGGTGGCGACCGGCAAGCTGCGCAAGCACGCGCGCGTGCCCCACGCCCGCGGGCAGGCGATCCCGGCCTGGGATCCCCGCCCCCTCAAGGCCACGGGCGTCACCTATGCGGCCGGGCCGATGGGCGCCGACCACACGGCGGGCCTGATCGTCAACCCGGGCATGCAGCCCGACGAGTTCGCCCGGGCTTCCCAGGACTGCCAGCTCGTCAATGCGGTCTGCGACTCCTCCGGCTTCTGCCAGTTCCTGCAGCCCAACCTCGACGACATCCGCAACTACTACGGGCTGCTCTACGGCGAGGAGATCTCGCGGGAGCAGATCGCGGATCTCGGCTGGGAGTGCCTCGAGGACGAGTGGAAGTTCAACGAGCTGGCGGGCTGGAAGCCCGAGGACGACGTCCTCTCGGACTGCCTCGTCAACGAGGGCATCGGTCCCGACAACGCCCTCAAGTTCGACGTGGACGCCGAGACCATCGCAGCCTCGAAGGTGCGCTTCCCGCCGCGCGAGGAGCTCTTCGCCATGAAGGCCTCCGGCTGATCGGGTCTCCGCGTCCCGCGGACGCATCGGTGTCGTGAATCGGGCAGGGAGGCCGCGGCTTCCCTGCCCGAGGACGTTCTGGAGGGCACGACTCTCCAGCGCCGCGAGGCCGAAGCCCGAGAAGAGGAAACAGAGAAAGGAAGGAGAGAGGGACCGGGATGCGCGACGTCCGCATGAAGGGCTTTGCGGAGCGGGCCGACGTGGAGGAGGTGGAGGCCTGGCTGGCCGCGAACACGCGTCCCCTGCCGCCCGAGCCCGTGCCGCTTCTCGAGGGTGTCGGCCGGGTCCTGTCCGAGGACGTCAACGCCGCCTTCGCGGTGCCGGGGTTCCCGCGCTCGGCGATGGACGGGTACGCGGTCCGGGGCGAGGACAGCTTCGGGGCGTCCGAGTACGACCCGATCTCTCTCGAGCTGATCGGTCTCTCCCTCCCGGGCGCGCCCTTCGAGGGCCGCCTCGCCGCGGGACAGGCGGTTCGGATCATGACCGGCGCTCCGGTGCCGGACGGCGCCGATGCGGTGGTCATGGCGGAGGTCTGCAGCGAGTCCGGTGGCAGAGTCGAGGTGCGCGAAGCCGTCGCCCCGCGCAAGAACGTGGGAGCCGTCGGCGAGGACATCGCGATCGGAGATCGGGTGCTGACGGCCGGCCGCCGCCTGCGGCCCCAGGACGCCGGGCTGCTGTCCTCCATCGGTCGTGCGGAGCTCTCCTGCGTGCGGCAGCCGCGAGTGCGCCTGCTGGTGACCGGCGACGAGCTGCTGCCCGCCGGGAGCCGGCCGGAAGGCGCGCAGATCGTCGACAGCAACTCGGTGGTGCTGCGAGCCCTGGTCGAGCGCGACGGGGGCCGGCACCTGCCCTTCGAGATCCTGCCCGACCGCCCCGACCGGATCCGCGAGTCCCTCGCCGCCGAGGACGCGGACGTCGTTCTGGTTTCGGGTGGCAGCTCGGTGGGCCAGGAGGACCACGCACCTCGCCTGCTCGACGAGCTGGGCGATCTGGTCTTCCACGGCGTCGCCATGCGACCGTCGAGCCCGGCGGGCATCGGGCGGATCGGCGAGCGCTTCGTCTTCCTGCTGCCGGGCAATCCGGTCAGCTGCCTCTGTGCCTACGAGTTCTTCGCCGGCCCGACCATTCGCGCGCTCGGCGGCCGGCCCCGGGCCTGGCCCCACCGGCGGATCCGGCTGCCCCTGGCCCGCAAGATCGCGTCGGCGATCGGTCGCACCGACTACGCCCGCGTGGCCGTGGAGGCCGGCAAGGCGATCCCTCTGGCGACCTCGGGGGCCTCGATCCTCTCCTCCACGGTTCGCGCCGCCGGTGCCGTGATCGTCCCGCGCGAACGCGAAGGCATGCCGGAAGGAGCGGAGGTGGAGGTCCTCCTCTACGACGAGGACCCGCCCGCTGAGGCGCCTCCGGAGTCCGCCGGGGCCCTCCCGAAAGAGGCGCGACCGTGAAGCAGAGCCAGTTCCTCGAGGTGCTCGATCGGGACGAGGCGGAGCGCCGCTGGCGTGCGGTGGTCGACGCGGCGCCGCTCGCCATCGAGGAGGTCGCGCTGGAGGACGCGCTGGGCCGGGTGCTGGCCGAGGACGTCCGCTCGGAGGTCGACGTTCCGGGCTTCGATCGCTCCAACATGGACGGCTTCGCGGTTCGCGCGGCGGATACCTACGGCGCCTCCGAGGAGGAGCCCGTGGTGTTGCGACTCAACGACGAGACCATCCCCACCGGCATTGCACCGAGCATCGAGGTCGCGCCGGGAAGCGCCACGCAGATCGCCACCGGCGGCATGCTGCCCCGAG
>JANQSB010000607.1 GCA_028284295.1 Myxococcota bacterium
GCCGGCCCGGTGAACGCGGTGGGGCCCGAGCCGACCCGGATGCGCAGCTTCGCCCGCACCCTGGCGCAGGTCCTGCGAAGGCCGGCGCTGGCTCCGCCCGTTCCCCTGTTCGCCCTCCGACTCGCGCTGGGCGAGATGGGCGGCTCCCTGGTCCCCGGTCAGCAGGTGGTGCCCCGGGCCCTCACGGAGGCCGGCTACCGCTTCCGGCAGCCGACACTCGAAGGTGCACTCCGCAGCTGCCTGGCGCGGTAGAATGACGGCATGGCGCTCCACGCCAAGCTGACGCGCGAGATCCGCAACGGCCCGCGAGGCCCCAAGGTCGCTGCGTTCTTCGATCTCGATCAGACCCTGCTCGCCGGGTTCTCGGCGACCTCCTTCTTTCGCGAGCGCCTGCTCTCCGGCCGCATGAGCCCGCGCGAGCTGGGCGAGTCGGTGCTGGGAGCGCTGAGCTTCGAGCTCGGTCGCACGGGGTTCTCGGGCTTCATGGCCGCGGCGACCAGTGCCTATCGCGGAACCCAGGAGGCGGTGCTGGAGGAGATCGGAGAGACGGTCTTCCGCCAGGATCTCATCGGTGAGATCTACCCCGAGTCGCGCGCCCTGGTGCGCGCCCACCAGGAGATGGGCCACACGGTCGCGGTGGTCAGCTCGGCGACCCGCTACCAGGTCGAGCCCGTCGCGCGCGAGCTCGGCATCGAGCACGTCCTGTGCACACGACTCCAGGTCGAGGACGGTGTCTTCACCGGTCGCGTCGAGCACCCCAGCTGCTACGGCCAGGGCAAGGCGATCCTCGCGGGCGAGCTCGCCGAGGAGCTCGACCTCGATCTCGCCTCCAGCTGGTTCTACACCGACAGCGACGAAGACCTTCCGCTGCTCGAGATCGTCGGGCATCCGCGTCCCCTCAATCCGAACCGGGGACTCGCTCGGGTCGCCCGCGAGCGGGGCTGGCCGGTGCGACAATTCCACAGCCGGGGCACGCCGGGTGTGGCGGATCTCGTGCGCACGGTCTTCGCCTACGGGAGCGTGCTGCCCTCGGCGGCGATCGGCCTGACGGCGGGCGTGATGAGCGGCTCGCGGCGCGAGGGCTTCAACGTCATGGGCTCCTTGTGGGGCGACCTCGCGATCTCGCTTGCGGGTGTCGACGTGCGCGTCGAGGGTGAGGAGAACCTGTGGAGACAGCGGCCGGCGGTCTTCCTCTTCAACCACCAGAGCGGGCTCGACGCGATGGTGATCATCAAGCTGCTGCGCCGGGACATGACGGGCGTCGCCAAGAAGGAGCTGCGCCAGAACCCCATCTTCGGACCGATCTTCGCGATCGGCGGCGTGGCCTTCATCGACCGCAGCGACACGAAGAAGGCCATCGAGGCGCTGGCGCCGGCGGTGGAGGCCCTGCGCCAGGGGCTCTCCCTGGCCGTGGCGCCCGAGGGCACGCGCTCGGGCAGCGTCCGCCTCGGTCCGTTCAAGAAGGGGGCATTCCACATCGCCATGCAGGCGGGCGTGCCCATCGTGCCGATCGTCCTGCGAAACACCGTCGACGCGCTGCCGAACCACGGCGTGGTGTTGCGGCCCGCCACGGTCGAGGTCGTGGTGCTGCCGCCCATCGACACGAGCGGCTGGACCCGCGAGGGTCTGGCCGACGAGGTCAAGGCCGTCCGGGACCTCTACCTCGAGGTGCTGGAGGGCTAAGGGCGACCCGATCCACGCTCGCGCCAGACGGGTCCGTCGGGCCAGGCGAAGCGGGCGAGGCTCTCGGCCTTCATCTCCACACCGTAGCCGGCGGCCTGCGGTAGCCGATAGCGCCCGCGCTCGACGCGGACCGGCGCCACGAAGTGCTCGTGCAGGTGATCGGCGAACTCGATCATCCGTCCTTCGAGACGGCCGCTGACGCACAGGTAGTCGAAGACCGAGAAGTGCTGCACGTGCTCGCAGAGCCCGACGCCGCCGGCGTGGGGGCACACCGGCACGTCGAACTCGGCGGCGAGCAGCAGCACGGCGATCACCTCGTTGACGCCGCCGAGGCGGCAGCCGTCGAGCTGGAGGTAGTCGATGGCGTCGGCCTGGAGCAGCTGCTTGAAGAGCACCCGGTTCGCACAGTGCTCTCCGGTCGCGACCCCCACCGGCCGCACCGCGCGGGCGATGCGGGCATGGCCGAGGACGTCGTCCGGGCTCGTCGGCTCCTCGATCCAGAGCGGGTCGACCTCGGCCAGCGCCCCGACGGCCTCGATGGCCTGGTCGACCTCCCAGACCTGGTTGGGGTCGAGCATCAGGACGCGCTCGTGTCCGATCTCTTCGCGCACGATACGACAGCGCCGGAGGTCGTCCGCGGGGTCGGCCCCCACCTTCACCTTGAAGTGGCTCCACCCCGCCTCGATGGCCTCCCGGCAACGCTGCCGCAGGGTCTCCTCGTCGTAGCCGATCCAGCCGGCCGAGGTGAGGTAGGCGGGGTAGCCGTCGCGTTCGAGCTCGCGCTGCCGTTCGGCGCGCCCCGGCGCCCGCTCCTCCAGCAGCTCTCGCGCCCGCGCGGGCGTGATCGCATCCGTGATGTGCCGGAAGTCCACGCAGCGCACGATCTGGTCGGGGGAGAGATCCGAGAGGTAGCGCCACAGGGGCTTGCCGGCGCGTCGCGCCAGCAGGTCCCAGACGGCGTTCACGACCGCGGCCAGCGCCAGGTGGACGACCCCCTTCTCCGGTCCGAGCCAGCGCAGCTGACTGTCTCCGGCGAGCGAGCGCCAGAAGGCGCCGGGGTCCGCTTCGATGTCGTCGAGATCGCGACCCACGAGCAGCGGCGCGAAGGCCTCGATGGCCCGCGTGCAGATCTCGGTGCCGCGGCCGATGGTGAAGGTCATGCCGTGGCCGGTCAGGCCCTCGTCGCTGGTCTTCAGGATCGCGAAGGCCGCCGAGTAGTCGGGGTCCGGGTTCATGGCATCCGAGCCGTCGCCGAAGTCCGAGGTGGGGAAGCGGACGTCGTGGGCGGTGAGCTCGAGGATGCGCGGGCTCACGAAGTCCTCACGAGGCGACGACGTCGTCATCGCCCCGCAGCAGGGCATCGCGGACGCTCGGATGGGCGACGGTGGCGAGCGCCTCGGCGCGCTCCTCGGTGGTACGCCCGCGCAGGTCGGCCACGCCGTACTCGGTGACGACCAGGTCGAGCTGGTGGCGCGGGGTCGTGACGATCGACCCCCGCGGCAGTCGCGCCTGGATGCGCGAGAGCAGGCGCCCGCCGACCTCGGCGGTCGCCGGCAGGCAGACGAGGGAGCGGTCGTCTCCTTCGATGGACGCTCCACCGACGAAGTCCTCGTGTCCACCGATGCCGGAGTGCTGGCGACCCTCGATGGTGTCCGCGACGACCTGGCCCGCGAGGTCGATCGACAGGGCACCGTTGATGGCGATCATGTTGCGGTTGCGCTGGATCACCGACGGGTCGTTGACGACCTCCACGGGCAGGAAGCGGACGGCGTCGTTCTCGTGGAGCCAGGCATGGAGCTCGGCGGTGCCCAGCGCGAAGGTGCAGATCGAGTGGCCCTCGAGGATGCCCTTGCGCTGGTTGCTGACCTTGCCGGCCTGGTGCAGTCGCATCAGCCCGGTGGTGAACATCTCGCTGTGCACGCCGTAGTCGCCGCCGTCGCCCTCGGCGAGCAGGCTCGCGACCGCGCTGGGAACTCCGCCGATGCCGGTCTGCAGGGTGGCGGCCTCCGGGATCCAGGCCTTGACGTTCTCCGCGATGGCGACCTCGACCTCGCTGGGTGGCGGGTCTTCGAGGGTGCGCAGCTCGCGATCGCTCTCGACGAGCACGTCGATCTCGTGGGGCTGGAGCGCATGGGTGTGGTCGGGTGGCAGCCCGAAGGTGCGCGGCAACGCGGGGTTCAGCTCGGCGACGAGGATCCGCTCCGGATCGCGCCCGCAGGCGCGCAAGGCCTCGACGGTGGCTCCCGCGTGGAGCGAGAGGCTGTAGCTGCCGTCGGGACCGGGCGGGGCCACGGCGGTCGCCATGACGCGCGGCGCGAGCTGCTCGGCCAGTGTCGCGAAGCGCCGGAAGTCGCCCGGAACGAAGCGCACGTCGTGGCCGGCGGCCTGGAGCGCGCGCTCCGCGGGCCCCAGGAAGCCCGACAGCAGATGGACGCCGGACCGGGCAAAGAGCGGGTAGAGGTCGAGGAGCAGCGCGCCGAAGACCGAGAGGTCCTGGAAGTCGTCCCGTTCGCCCAGGGCGTGCAGGAAGGCGGCCGGTTGTCCGGGCCCGAGCGGGACGGTGAGCGAGTCGACGGGCCGAACCAGCGCAGCGGCCGCTGCGGGAGAGAGCTGCTGCATGCGCCGAGTCTAGCTGGAGAACGCTCCGCGTTCGCTTGCTGCGGGGTCTGCACCCTGTGCAGACCTTCCCTAGCGGCCGCCCGCTCCTGGCAGGGTGCTAGCCGCGTTCTCCGGGGCAGGCCCGACCCAACCGCGAGAGCACGTCGCAGAGCCTAGGCAGCGGGGGCGGCTGGGTCCCGACGGTGGGCCGTTCCGCGGCCTGCTGGAAGAGCGCCTGCCTCGCAGCGGCCGGCTCGACCCCCGCGCCCAGCAGGATGGCGAGGCTGCCGGTCACGTGTGCGGCCGCGAAGCTGGTCCCGCTGCCGAAGGAGAAGGCGTTGCCGGGGACGCTGGAGAGCACCTCCACGCCGGGTGCCAGGATCTCCGCGGACGGCGCCCGGTTGCTGCGGGCGTAGATCCGACCGTCGCGGTCGAGCGCCCCCACGCCGATCACCGCAGGGTAGGCGGCCGGGTAGCGTGGCTCGCGCGTGCCTTCGTTGCCCGCGGCGGCGACGATCAGGACACCGAGCTCGTCGAGGCGCTGCGTACCGCGTCGCAGCAGCGGGTTGTCGGGTCCGACGATGGACAGATTGACGACCGAGGCCTCCTCGTTCCAGGCTGCGTCGAGACCGCGCAGGACGGTGAAGAGCGGGCAGCGGTCGTTCGCGCTGTCTCCCACCGGCGTGCAGACGGGGACGGAGACGAGCTCCACCCCCGGCGCCAGGCCGGCGATGCCGAAGCCGTTGCCCTCGATGGCGTCCACGAGCCCGGTCACCAGGGTGCCGTGGGCCGCGGGTCGATCTCCGGCCGGACCGCCCTCGACGGGGACGACGCGAACTTCTCCGAGGTCCCGGTGGTCGGTCTGGGGGGCCGAGTCGAGAATCGCGACGCGCACGCCCGCGCCGTTCGACAGCGAGCGCGCTCGCTCGACCCCCGACTGCTCCACTCCCCACTGCAGCGGGCGGTAGGGATCGGGTCTCACGAGCTCTGCCTGGGCGAGCGGGGCGACCTCGCCCGCGGCGGTGCTGTAGACGTGGTTGGGCACCAGGGCCGCGGTGTCGGGCGACTTCGGGACCAGCTCCTCCGGGGCCGCGCCTTCCGGGCCCTTGACCCTGGCGACGGTCGCGCACAGCACCGGGCTCCAGTAGGACTCGGCCACGCGCGCGCCGGCGCCCAGCTCGAACTCGCGCGAGCCGCCCTTGGGCAGTGCCAGGATCGCCTCGCCCGAGACCTGGCCGGCGTCCCGTCCGCCGCCCGCACTCGGGAGCGTGACGATCCGCCCTCCCTGTCCGGCGATGGCGGCCGACTCGGGGTCGGCCGGCTCGACACCGGGCTCCTCGCTCGCGAGGGCGAGCTGGGCGAAGCGCTGCTCGCCTTCGAAGGGCTCGCAGCTCGCCTCGCCCGGTGCGTCGGGCTCGGCCAGCGGAACGGCTTCGGTCGGTTCCGGCACCCACGTTGCGAGTGCCAACAAGGAGGCGGCAAACGCGAGTCTCGAAGCCCGGCCGAGTGCCGGCCGCGGGTCAGGGGTGGAGCGGCTTCTCGGCGAAGGATGCAACACCACGATCCTCGGTCAGCAGCTTCTTCGCGGCGGTGAGGTCCG
>JANQSB010000608.1 GCA_028284295.1 Myxococcota bacterium
GCAGCTACCCAAAACGCTACTGCACTCAAATGTGCAAAAGAGGAGGCTACAGGTGAGTGGATATCTCTTTATTTGCCGAGAGGAAAACTCTCTATCCAAGCAAAAGCAGAGTTCCTGGTAGCGGAGCTAGGAGCAACAACAGAAAAACACCCCTTTGTGTATTGCAGCCTGAAGGAAATCATTGGAGAACCTCGCGAACACGTAGACTGCTGCCTAGTTCTTGGAGACGACGACTCGGTGCACGGGCTCTCCTGCGGGGGGTGGCGGCGTATACTACCGGTGCTCGCGCCGGAAACCGAGCGGCTGGAGACTGGACACCAAGCGCCTGGAATCCAAGCGCTCGGCTCCCGGCGGGCAGGGGAGCGTCCATGTCCGGCCGGTCGACGGTCACGCCGCTCACGATCGCGATCGTTCTGCTGCTGCTGTTGCTCAGTCTGGCAGTGGGCTGGCAGGTCCTGGTCCGGAGCGATCGCCCCGACGCGACCCCGGCCCTGCGCCCGAGCGACTGGGCGCTGCTGGTCCTGGGCAGCCTCTTCTTTCTGGTGGTCATGATCGGGCTGGTCTGGATGTGTGTCTGGCTGGTCCGTGAGATGCGCCTCAACCAGAGGCAACGCGCCTTCCTGGACGCGGTCACCCACGAGATGAAGACTCCGCTGGCGTCGTTTCGCCTCTATCTCGACACCCTGAACCGCCACGACCCCGACCCCGACCAGCGGGCCGAGTTCCTGGCCCGCATGCGCGAGGACCTGGATCGTCTCGACGCGACCGTCGGGCAGGTGCTGGCGGCGGCCCGGGCCGAAGAGGTGAAGCGCGTCACGGCGGACACCCGGGTCGACCTCGTGGATCTCATCCGAGACTGCATCCGGGACGTGCTCGAGCGTCACCAGCTGCCCGAGGGAGCGGTCTCGCTGGAGGCGCGTCGCGAGAGCCCCGTCCGCGGCGAGGCGAGCGAGCTGTCCCTGGTGTTCGCCAACCTGCTCGAGAACGCGGTGAAGTACTCGGAGGATCCCGTCGAGGTCCGCGTCGAGGTATCCGATGCCCGGGACGGCCGGGTCCAGGTCGCGATCGCCGACCAGGGCATCGGCATTCCCCGTGGTGAGCTCCGGAAGATCTTCCAGCGCTTCTATCGGGCCGGGCGCGACGTCCAGCGGCAGGTGGCCGGCCTCGGTCTGGGTCTCTTCGTGGTGCGCAGCCTGGTGCGGCGCCACGGGGGCAGCGTCGTGGCCAGCAGCGAGGGGGCCGGGCGCGGCAGCCGCTTCGTGGTGACCCTGCGGACCGCCACGTGAGCGGCCGCATCCTGGTCGTGGAGGACGACCCCCACATCGCCGACGGGCTCCGCTTCAATCTCGAGGCGGAAGGCTACACGGTCACCCGGGCCGATGACGGTCGCGAGGCGGTGGAGCTGCTCTGCGGCGAAGGCGAGCGCTTCGACCTGGTGATCCTCGACCTCATGCTGCCGGAGATGAGCGGCTTCGAGGTCGCCCGCCGTACCCGGGCCGCCGGCAACTTCGTGGCCATCCTGATCCTGACCGCCAAGGACGACTCCGGCGACATCGTGCGTGGCCTCGAGGAAGGCGCCGACGACTACCTCACGAAGCCCTTCCAGCTGGACGAGCTGCTGGCGCGGGTGCGCGGCCTGCTGCGGCGGCGGCGATGGGACGGCGCGGGCGGCGGGGAGAC
>JANQSB010000629.1 GCA_028284295.1 Myxococcota bacterium
ACCGCCCACTGGCAGACGTGGTCGCCGCCGCCGCTGTCTTCGCACTCCTGGCCGGGAGTTCCTGCGTTGCTGCCACCGTCCATGAACACGTGCACCAGCGTCGGGCCCAGGATCCGTGCGGTGCCGCCGTCCACGCCGTTGCTGGAGCGACTGGCGAACACGTCGATGTCGGCGGTGACCGGCCCGGCGCCCAGCACGAGCGAGGCGATCAGGCCGAACGAGCCGAGCAGCCAGCCGGCCTGCGACAGCGCCCGGGTCGCGCCGTCGGGGCGCGTCCGAAGAGCGATCGATCGAGGGAGGTCCCGTCCTGCATGGGTCATGTGCCGATTCTCCAGGTCCCCGGATTCTAAACGATTGTGGACCCTCTGCGTGTGTCTCCGTTGACATCCGGGATGGGGCATGGCCTCAGGTTAGGTGTGACTTCCGCGAACCCCTATGAATCGCGTCACAGCCGTGTCGGGCCCGGGCCGTCGCGGCGGTCCCCAGCGGGATTCGGGCATATCATGGGCAGATGGAGGGCCCCGCTCCGAGCGCTCGATCTCCCGTGGCGACGGCACTCCTGGCCGCGACCATCGCGTTCGGCCTGGTCCTGCTGCTCCGGACCACCGGGCTGCTCCAGCTGGCCGAGCTGGCCATGTACGACGTGCAGCTCCGGAGGCTCGCCCAGGAGTCGAGGGAGGCTCCGCCGATCGCACTGGTGCTGATCGGCGAGGAGGACATCCGCCGGCTCGGACACCCGCTGACCGACGATGCGCTCCGACGCCTGCTCGAGCGCCTCCTGGCCGCCGAGCCGCGCGCGATCGGCATCGACCTCTACCGGGATCTCCCGGTCCCGGCCGCGGAGGGCGACCCCTCCCGGGACACCCCGGAGTACCGGGCCCTGGGCCGGACCGTTCGGGCCGACGATCGCGTGATCATGACGATGAAGTTCCCGGACCCGGGTCGGTTCGGAACCCCACCGCCCCGCTTCCTCCGGGACGACCTGCAGGTGGGCTTCAGCGATCTGCCCGTCGACCCGGGCGGGATGGTCCGCCGCGGTCTGCTCTTCATGTGGGACGGGGACCGACCGCTGATCTCCCTGTCCCTGCAGCTGGTGCTTCGCTACCTGCGCCCGGAGCGGATCGGACTCGGACCCGCACCCGACGACCCGGACCAGATCCAGCTGGGGAAGACCGTCGTCTCCCCGTTGCGACAGGGCTTCGGTCCCTACATGCGCGTCGACGACGGCGGCTACCAGTTCCTGCTGGACTACCGCTGGGGGACGCGGCAGATCCCCTCCCACGACCTCTCGTCGGTGCTTGCGGGCGAGGTGGACGCTGCCGCCTTCCGCGACCGCGTGGTGCTGGTGGGAACCGCCGCACCGAGCGTCAAGGACTCGTTCTTCACTCCCCACAGCCCGGCCAACGACGGACGGCCCCTGTACGGGGTCGAGGTCCACGCCCAGGCCGTCGACCAGCTGATCCGCTACGCGCTCGGCCAGGCGCAGCCGCTGCGCGCTCCCACCCACGACGCCATCGCCGGCTGGGTCCTGCTCTGGGCCCTGCTCGGCGGGCTGATCGGCGGCTTCAGCCGATCGGTCCTCCTGACGGCGGCGGCCGGCCTCGTGTCCATCGCAGCCCTCGTCGCCGTGTCGGTCACCTCGTTCGCCAGCGGCCTGTGGCTTCCCCTCCAGGCGCCCCTCTTCGCCGGACTCGGTGCAGCCGGCGTCGCGTCGGGCCTCGGCTCGATCTCGGAACGCCGCCAGCGGCGCCTGCTGGCGGCGCTCTTCTCGCGCTTCCAGGGACCGGCCACCGCGGACGAGATCTGGCGGCGCCGCGGCGAGTTCACCGGACCCCAGGGCCGTCCGGTCAGCCGCCGACTGCTGGTGACGACCCTGATGACCGACCTCGAGGGCTACACGGACGCGTCCGAGCAGCTCGAAGCGCGGCTCCTGATGGCATGGGTGAACGAGTACCTCTCCGCCGCCGCCGCCGCCGTCGAGCAGCACGGGGGGGCGGTAGACGACTACGCGGGTGACGGCCTGAAGGCGAACTTCGGCTTCCCGGTGCCGAGTCGCGACGAGAGCGAGATGAACGCGGCCGCCGAGGCGGCGGTTCGAGCGGGGCTCGCGATCGGCGAGCGCATGGACGCACTGAATCGCAGCTGGCGGGAGCGGGAGATGCCCACGGCGCGCGTCCGGGTCGGCATCTTCACGGGTCCGGCGGTCGCCGGCTTCATCGGGGGCGACCGCGCGCTCAAGTACACCACGGTGGGCGCCAGCGTGAACACCGCCAGTCGGCTCGAGCAGTTCGGCAAGGACGAGTTCGGAGAGGACGAGCCGGACAGCTGGCGCCTGCTGATCGGCGAAGAGACCCGCGAACGCACCGAAGGACTGTTCGAGGTGGTGGACCTGGGCCGCCACGTCCTCAAGGGCATCGACGAGCCGGTCGCGATCTACCGGGTGCTCGGCACCCGCGGCACCGGCGGCGAGTCGACGGACGCCTGAAGCGACGCCCGTCGGAGACACGACGGCGCGGGCTGGGTCGCAGCCGGGAGGCCTCTCCCGAATGGGTTCGGCCTCCCGACTGCGGGCCCGCCTCGCGGGTTTCGTCTCCGAGTGACTCCTGGGCTGGCGAACGCTTCGCGTTCGCGTACTTCCTATCGGTCCAGGTCGATGCCGACCTGGGTGAGCAGGGCGTCGCGCTTCCGACGCGCGTCGTCGCGCGGAAGCTGCTCGTGCAACGTCTCCAGCGCGTCGTACCAGATTCCCTCGCGTGCCAGCACCGCCGCGCGATCCTCCGGCCGCGCGGCCGCGATCTGAGCGGCCAGCGGCGCCGGGGAGGAGACGCGCTCGATCGAGCCACGCGCGACGATGTCGGCGGAGCGACGGTCGGGGTCGACCACGACCGCAACGAACCAGTGGTAGCGGCGACCGGCCTCGAGGCGCGCATCGTAGTCGGCCAGGTCGATCCGGTGGACGCCGACCTCGAAGGGCCCGGGCAGCGTCACGTCGACCAGGGGCTCGACCCGCTCGGGGTCGATCAGGGTGAAGTTCACCGCGTGCGGCGTCGAGCGCGAGAGCGACCACGGCAGCACGGGCTGCTCGGAAAGAGTCAGGGCCGCCTCGTCGATCTGCGGGACCAGCACCCGGATGACGAGCGAGTCGCCGACGGCACGCGACGCGCCGCCGATGCGGGAGGCAGGCGCGCCGCGGCTCGTCCGCGGGACGAAGATGGGCATGGGCTCGTCCGCCCGCTCGGAAGCGGGGGGCTTCGCGGCGACGTCGGGCGTCGAGCGGGGAACGCTGGGGTCGGCGTCCCGGACGGCTCCGTCGGCGATCACGATGGGACGATCCCGGCGGGCGTCGTCGGCCAGGACGGGTGCGGACCCGGCGACCGAGAAGGCGGCGGCGAGGACGATGAGGCGACTGCAGTGCTGGAGGGTCATTCCCGGTTCCTCGTTGGCGGGGGGTTCTGCTCGTTGCCCCCTGCGAACCGGAAGATCGGCCATCCGGGCCCTGGATCGCTGTGAACTACCTCACTCGGGGGGTCATTCCCACGGCATGCCACTCGACCGCCGCAGGAGATATGTGGGTTATTTGCCACATCCGCAGCGAGCCGAGCAAGCGTTCCGGGCTGGAGAAGGCCCGCACCGGGTGCAGGACCGGCAGCCAGCGAACGAGACGCGTTCGCGGGCTAGCGGGTCCCCGCCAGCCCCTCCAGGACCTCGGCCCGGAAGATCTTGATGCGGCCCCGGTTCATCTCCAGCACCCCTTCCCGGGCCCACGCCTTGATCTGCTTGTTGATGCTCTCCCGGGAGGTCCCCACCATCTCGCCGAGTGCCCCCTGGGAAAGCTCCAGGTCGATCCGCATCCCGGACTCGCCACCGTCCAGGGGCTCGCCGTAGTCGTCGACCAGCTCCAGCAGCTGCTTGGCCAGGCGACCCTCGAGGTTGAGGAAGGTGCGGTCCTCCATCTGCTCGCTGATGCGCACGACGCGATCGGCCAGCACGGCCAGCAGCTCGATGGAGACGTCGGGCTGGGCACGCAGCAGATCGAGGAAGCTCCGCCGATCGATCCCCAGCAGCTCCGCGGGCTCGACCGCCGTGACGGTCCCCGTGCGGACGCCGCCCGACAGCAGCGCCAGCTCCCCGAAGACCTCGCCGGGGTCCATGATGTCGAAGACCACCCGGGCCCCGTCGGGCGAGGTCGTGCCGACGTTCAGTCGGCCGCTGACGATCACGTAGAGCTGAGCGCCGCGATCTCCCTTGTGGAAGAGCTCCTCGCCGCTTCCGAGCTCCTTCACGTGGGCGAGCTCGGCCAGGGCCTCGAGCGCCTGGTCTCCCAGCCCCGAGAACATCGGAACCTGCCGCAGCAGCTCGACTCGCTCCGGGGTCAGGCGGGTCATCCCCGAGGAGCATAGCCCCCCGGAGCGCGCGTCATCATCCCTCCGCCAGGGCGTCGAGACGCGCCATGGTGTCGGCATACTCGAGCGCGAACTCCTCCATCACCGTCCGGACCGACTTCACGTGGTTCATCGAGCCGACGATCTGACCCACGAAGTAGTTGGCCAGCTGCGCGGCCCCCTCGTTGTTGTGGGCCGTCCGGGCGATGCGGGCCCGGGCCTCGCGGACGAGCCGGGGCTGCAGGGGCATCGGCAGCGGATCCGGGTTCGACGGGTCGTCCCAGGCGTCGGTCCAGGCGCATCGCAGCTGACGCGCCGGCTTGCCGGTGAGCGAACGGCTCCGGACCGTGTCGCTCGAGCCCGCCTTCAGGAACTTCTCCTTCACGACCGGGTCCGTTTCGGCCTCCTCGGTGGTGAGCCACACCGAGCCGCACCAGACCCCCTGCGCGCCCAGCGCCAGAGCGGCGGTGAGCTGCCGGCCGTTGCCGATGCCGCCGGCCGCCAGCACCGGTACCGGGCTGACGGCGTCCACCACCTCGGGCACGAGGACCAGGGTCGAGACGGTTCCCGTGTGCCCCCCGGCCTCGTAGCCCTGGGCAACGACCAGATCGACTCCTGCCTCCACGTGTCGGCGAGCGTGCTCCACCGTGCCCGCGAGCGCCGCGACCTTGACGCCCCGCTCGCGCCCCTTCTCGATCATCCAGGCGGGCGGGGGCCCGAGCGCCGACGCGATCAGGCTGATGTCGTGCTCGAAGGCCAGCTCGATCACGTCCCGCTGCTTCTCGTAGCCGACCGAGAACTCCGGCGGCAGGGTCATGCCCTCCGGAAGCGGGGGGACGCCGTGCTCGTCCAGCAAGCGGTCGAGGAACGCGTAGTGGTCCTGGGGGATCCGGGCGTCGAGCTCGGACTCGTCGAAGCCTCCCCGGTCGCTGCCTGCGAAGCGCGCCGGCAGCAGGAGATCGACGCCGTAGGGCTTGCCAGCGACCTCCTTCTCGATCCACTCGAGCTCCATCTTCAGGTTCTTGGCCGAGTGACCCGCGACCCCGAGGACTCCGAGGCCACCGGCCTTGGAGACGGCGGCCGCCACGTCGCGACAGTGGGTGAAGGCGAAGATCGGGAACTCGAGGCCGAGGTCCCTGGCGAGGTCGGTGTGCATGGGGTCTCCCTTCGTTGCGCGGGGTGGGCGCGGTGGCGTCCCACGGCGCGGCGTTCAGCTGGCCTTCGCGAATCCCTGGAGCTCTGCGGCGCGCGCTCGCAGGGCCTCGGGGCCCCCGAGCAGGTGCCGCGCGTTGGCGATCCGCTTGAACCAGAAATGGAGGTTCTGCTCGTCGGTCCAGCCGATCCCGCCGTGGACCTGGGTCGAGACGCTCGCGATCTCGCGGCCGATCTCCGACAGGTGGGCGAGCGCGTGGCAGCTGAGCAGCGGCGCCTCGTCAGGCATCGCGTCGAAGGCGTGCGCCGCGTACCACAGCAGTGACCGCGCGGGCTCGAGCTCGGCGATCATCTCGGCGCACATGTGCTTGACCGCCTGGAAGGAGCCGATCAGGCGGTCGAACTGCTTGCGCTCCTTCGCGTACGCGACCGCCTGCTCGATCATCGCCTCGCAGGCGCCGAGGGTGTCCGCAGCCAGGACGATACGACCGGCCTCGAGCATGCGGGTCGCGACCCCGCCCGCGCCTTCGAACACGGCCTCGGCCTCGGCGCCCTCGAAGACGAGCTCCGCGGTGCAGCGGGTGGCGTCGACGGTCGTGAGCCGGCAGGTCTCCACCCCGGGCGCGTCGTGGCGCACCACGGCGAGCGTGTCCGTGCCCACGGCCACCAGGACGAGGTCCGCCCCGTAGGCGTCGAGCGCCATCAGCGACTTGCCGCGCAGCCGGCCGCCGTCGAGCGAGACGCCCGCTCCCTCGCGCACCGAATGGAGCTCGTTCAGCGCGACCCCGAAGACCTGGGTCCCGGCTGCGATTCCCTCGAGCCAGCCGTCGCACTCGGCGCCCCCCAGCGACGCCAGCCCGACGGGCGCCATCACGGACGAGGCGAGGAAGGGCGACGGCGTGACCGCATGGCCGAGCGACTGGGAGACGAGCGCCGCGTCGAGCAGGCGGAGCCCCGCCCCACCCCGGGCCTCGGGCACCAGGACGCCGGTGACACCCAGCTCGGCCAGCGCGTTCCAGATCGCCCGGTCGTTCGGGCAGTCCTTCTCCCGCAGCTCGCGCACCCGTTCGATGGGCACCTGCTCGGCGAGGAAACCGCGCAGGGTCTGTTCGAGGAGGAGCTGGTCCTCCGAGAGTCCGAAGTCCACGTCGATTCTCCTTCTTCCCTGGGTCCGGCTTCGCTCAGGCGCGAGCCGGCTTGGGCTCGCGCGGAAGCCCCAGGCCGCGCTCCGCGATGATGTTCTTCTGGATCTGTGCGGTCCCACCGCCGATGATGAGTCCCAGCGAGAACATCGAGTACGCCTGCCAGTAGCCCCGTTCGCGCTCGTATCGGCTGTGGTCGTAGAGCGCCCCCAGCTCTCCCATGACGTCGATCGCCAGGGCGGCCATGTCGAAGCTGAGCTGACAGTTCTGGAGCTTCACCACCAGCCCCGCGACCCCCGGAGACTCGTTCTTCAGGCTGCAGGTCAACATGCGCATGCCGTGGTGCTTCATCGAGAGCGCACGCGCCTGCAGGCGCATCAGCCGGTCCCGATAGACCGGGCTCTCCATCAGCGAGACCCCCCCCACTGTCTCGCTCTGCATCAGACGAGCCAGGCGCATCCAGGTCCCCTCGGCGTTCGCGTTCAAGGTCGCGCGCTCGTGCTTGAGGGTGGTGTTGGCGATCTTCCAGCCCTCGCCCCGCTTGCCCACCACGTTCGCCTTGGGCACGCGCACGTCGCTGAAGAAGACCTGGTTGAAGGAGTTCTCCCCGATGTCGCCGGACATGGTGCGCAGGGGCTGCACCTCGATGCCCGGCGTGTCCATGGGAAGCAGCAGGTAGCTGATGCCCTCGTGCTTCCGGGCCTCCGGCTCGGTGCGCACCAGGATGAAGCACATCTGTGCGTGATCCGCGCTGCTGGTCCAGATCTTCTGCCCGTTGATCACGAAGTCGTCGCCGTCTTCGGTGGCGGAAGTCTGCAGGCTCGCGAGGTCGCTGCCCGAGCCGGGCTCGGAATAGCCCTGACACCACATGATCTCGCCGCGCATCGTGGGCCCGATCCAGCGCTTGCGCTGCTCCTCGGTGCCGTGGGTGAGCAGGGTCGGTACCAGCATCGTGGGACCCTGGACCGCCATGCCGCGCGGCACGCCGGCCTTGTTGAACTCCTCGTCCATGATCACGGTCTCGAGCAGGTCGGGCTCCGCCCCGTAGCCCCCGTACTCCTTGGGGATGGTCCGCCCCCAGTAGCCGTGCTCGATCAGCAGGCTCAGCCAGTGGACGCGGTGCTCGTCCTCCTCCTGCCCCAGGCCGATGGGGCCCTTCGGCCGATGCTCGGCGAGGAAGTCGCGCACCTCCTGGCGGAACGCGTCGTACCTGGCGTCGATCTCGAGGTCCATTCGCTCGCTCTCCCGGTCTCTTCTCTCTCTGGGTTCTCTCTGGTTTTCTGCGGGCGCCGCTCTCAGCCGCGGGTGCCGGGCGCCGGTGGATCCGCGGGCCCACCCGCGAAGCACTGGGCGATCGACATCCATCGGGTCGCGACCGGGCCGCGGACGTCGAGGGAGGTGTCGGCCACGTTCCGGACCTGGGTGACGACGTGGCAGAAGTCGACGGCGTCGCCCTGCACGCAGTCCTCCTCGGAGGGCTCGTTCCACTCCCACACCTCGCCGGAGGGCGCCACCAGCCGGACGTAGGGGGCGGGTCCGGGAAGCTCGAGCCTCCGGTTCACGAAGGTCCAGCCGAAGGTCTTGACGCCGAGGGTGGCGACGTTCCGGATGCGATCGGTGTGGGTGCGGGATGCCCCCACGAGGTCGTAGACCTCCTGGGCGTGCGCCCAGGTCTCCATGTAGCGCGCGGTCGTGAACATCTGCACGCCCATGTCGGGGCCGAACCAGGGCAGACGGCGCTTCGGGTCCGACTCGCCGAGCTCGCGCGCGAGCTCGTGGGCGGTCTCGCGCCAACGCGCCAGCAGGGACGCCGCGTCGAGATCCGCGAAACGTTCGCGCGCCATCTCCTTGTTGGTCCGACCCGAGGCGATGGCCTTGAAGAGCGCCTCGCGCTCGGGCGCGAAGGCCTCCTCCCCCTGCAGCGCGATCGTGCAGACGAGATCGAAGTAGTGCAGGTGGGCCACGACGTCCCACGGAGTCCAGGACAGGAAGGCGGTCTCGCGATCCCAGTCCTCGGGGGCCAACCCCTCGAGGAAGGCGTGGAACTCGTCGACCTCGTCGCGTAGATCCTGGATCACCTGCAGCACGGCATCCCCTCCCGGGCTCCCGTTCCCGACTTCACTCGTCCCCTTCCTCGACCCAGGGCGCCTTCTCCCGCTTCAGGAAGGCCTTCATCCCGGCGGCCGCCTCGTCTCCGCGGAAGAGCCGCGCCGACAGCTCCGCGGTCCACTGGAAGGCCGCCTTCTGCTCCATGCCCGGCACTTCGTAGACCAGTCGCTTCGCGAAGCCCAGCGCCTCGGGCCCGCCCTTCTTCAGGTCGGCGACGACCTCGTCCACGGCCGCGTCGAGCTCGGCCGCGGGGACGGCCCGGCTGATGAGCCCGTATTCGGCCGCCTGGCTGGCCGTGAAGCGGTTGCCTCGCAGGAAGGCCTCGAGGGCGTCGCCACGCTGCATCTTCGGCAGGCACACCACGGAGATGATCGCCGGGGCGACGCCCAGGCGGACCTCGGTGAAGCCGAACTTCACGTCGTCCTGC
>JANQSB010000645.1 GCA_028284295.1 Myxococcota bacterium
GGCCGAAGGCGCGGTGCGGGTTCGGCCTCGACCCGCAGGTCTTCTCTGTCGAGCTCCTCGAACCAACGAGCCGCCGTCTCCCGGGCCTCTTCGGCTTCCCCCTCGTCCGGCTCGGCGATCAGGAAGACCACGGCACCCGTCTCCGGCGAGACGGCTCCCGCCACGCCCCCGGTCGACGATGCCCGCCAGCCAGCGGGGAAGGAGATCTGGAAGTCCAGGCCCGGATGCAGGAATCGATCGCCGACGACCACCCCGGACTCGGGCCGCTGGCCGACGGCGATGCCCTGGATGCGCGCGAGGAAGGCGATCACCGGGTCGCCCCGGTCGGGTCTTCGGGTCCAGGAGAGCTTCCCGGCCCGGGACGCATTCTCGATCCGTCGCTCTCTCGAGCCCGGGTGGGTGTCGAAGAAGCCCGGCCCACGCGTGAAGCCGAAGCGGAGGCGCTCGATCTTCTCGAGGCTGCCCAGCAGGCTCGCCATGCCCTGGGGATCGTACCCGGCGGATGCACAGAGCCGCTGGCCCAGGAGATCGGCTTCGCGCTCCATCTCGCGGGAGAAGGACGCGCGCTGGGCTGCGCGATTCCACGAGCGCATGAGAGGATTCTCGCGCTCCGCCAACGACTGCCGGCGGGCCGCATGCCTGCGCTCGACGTGGATGATCTCGTGCCCGAGGATGCAGGCGAGCTCGTCCTCGTCGTTGAGCAGCGCCAGCAGCCCACGCGTCAGATACACGTAGCCGCCGGGAAGCGCGAACGCGTTCGGCTCCGCGACGTCGATCGCCTCGAACGAGTAGTCGAAACGGCGCTCCGGCAGCGCGAGCAGCAGGCTCTTCCCGACGCGCGTCAGATAGGCGTCGAGCTCGGCATCCCCCAGCAGTCCCATCCGTCGAACGAACTCGACGGCCGCGTCGCGCCCGACGCGCTTGTCGTCGTAGTGGGTTCGCAAGCGCGGCTCGCCGGGCTGGGAGGCGCACGCGACGAGCAGCAGCAGGCCCGACCCGAAGGCAGCGAGCCGGCGTCTTGCGCGTGCCGAGCGGAGGCGGGACCGGGACTGACTCGATCGGATCATCCGGACCCGCCGGCCGCAAGGCCCGCCGGAGACCCGGGCTCGGAGCCCGCCCGACCCGCCTCGATCCAGTCGATGCTGCGTCGCTCGAGGTACTCGTAGAACGGGTTGTGGCGAATCCGCAGGAGCCAGTCGGCGGGAAAGCGGAGCAGTCCCCGCTCGCCCTGGAACGCGATGTGCCCCAGATGAAGCGCGTGTTCGGATCCTTCGGGTCGCGCACCGTAGAGGGGGTCGTCGACGGCGAAGGGAAGCGCCACGTGGGACAGGGAGATGACGCCCACGGGCCAGCGGAGCCCCAGCGGCTCCCGGGTCACCCCCTCGGCGAAGGGCCGCTTTCGCAACGCCACGACCGCGGCGCTGTCCGGCGCCTCGTTGGCGACCAGGGTCAGATGGAAGGGCAGGCTCCCGCTCGCCAGCAGCCTCTCGGTGAAGGGGCCCGGATCCTCGACCAGCAGCGTGGACTTGACCTCGCTGCGGTTCACGTCGAAGAGCACGAGCTCGTGCTCGCGCGGAGCCAGGTGCTCGAGCAGGTTGTCGATGACCGCGTCGGCCGAGACCGTCGCATCCACGGTGGAGAGGAGGACGAGGGTCCGGGGAAAGTCCCGGATCGGTCCCTCCTGCGACCGCGCCTCGATCTCGGCGGCGAGAGTCCGCGTGAGGCGGTGCACCTGGTCTCCCGCGTTGACGGCGAACGAGTTGTACTTGAAGGGGTCGAACTCGGGCAGGATCTGCGTCCAGGCGAGCCGCTCGAGACCCGGGAGCTTCGAGAGAGCCCGCAGCCAGCTGGCACCGGCGGCGGCCGGACTGATCCCCACCGCGGGAGACACGAGCACCAGGCTCGCAGCCTCCGGGCCGGGCGCTCCCTCCGAGACTGCGAGTGCATAGTCGATGGCGAGCGAAGCCCCCGTCGAGTAGCCCACGATGTGGAAGGGCTTCTCACCCAGTACCTCTCCCAGATGACGCGCGGCCAGGGACACCGCCGCCGCCATGTCCTGCCAGGTTGCCGTCTTGAGGCCGCTCGGCGCGGTGCCGTGCCCCGGCAGGCGCAGCCCGACGACGCGGTAGCCACGGGCGTGGAGGGCTTCCCCGAGGCCCCTCAGGCTGTAGGGGGCGTCGGACATCCCGTGCAAGAGCAACACGCCACCCCGCGGCTGAGGGGTCGCGAGCTCGAAGCTGGCGTTCCAGTTCGTCTCGAAGCGACGCGGGTCGGCGAGGCTCCCGGGGCTGTAGCGTGCCAATGCGAGCTGGGGGCCGGTAGGAGCGCCCGCGTAGACCTCCTCGTCGAGCTCCGCGAAGAGACGCTCCTCGAGGGTCCGGTAGTCCTCGAAGCTCCGGACCCGATCCGCATCCGCCAGCCGGAACTCGCTCTCCAGGTCGACGACGTGCCAGCGTTCGAAAGACGGGCCGCTGCGCAGCCAGAAGACGAAGATCCCGAGGACTCCGACGGCGAAGCCCAGCAGGCCTACCATCAGGATTCGAGCCAGTCTGAAGAGCGGGCGCACACCAGAGGATAGGCGCGAGCGCTGGGAGCGCACGACCGAAAGCGATAGCCTCGTCGAGATGCGCGAACGGGGAGGAGCGATGCGCGCCCATCGCTGGGTGGGCCTGATCGCCTTGATGGTCTCGCTCCAACCGGGCTGTACGACACCCGTCAGCGTGCACCGCGTGTCCGCGGAAGAGGTCCATCGAAGCCTCACGCGCAACGTGCTCTCGAGCGGAGAGCCGAGCCCCGCCTCCACCCAGGCGCTCCACCGTCTGAACCTGTTCGAGCGCCATCGGCAGGACCCGGACGGCGTGCTCCGCGACCTGCGCGAGGCCATGCTCGCCAGCGAAGACCGGACGGGGTTGCTGCTTCCTCTCGCGGAGCTGCACTTCCTGCGCGGAGAGCAGCTCCCCCGCCGGCGCGCCCGCTCGGACTTCCTGGCAGCGGCGCTCTACGCCTTCCACTTCCTCAAGGAGGCGCAGGCGGTCGACTCGGGCCTCGACCCTCGCTCCCGGCTGGCCGCAGATCTGTACAACCGCGGACTGACCTCGGGGCTCGCCACCGACGACGGAAGCTACGTCGACCTGGCGTCCCGCGAGCTGCCCCTGCCCTTCGGCTCGGTCTCGCTGGAGAGCGATCCCGCGGAGCTCGCCTGGGCGGGATACCGGATGACCCGCTTCGTGCCCGTGGCAGAGCTGGAGGTCCGCGGACTGAGGAGCCGCTACCGGCGACCGGGTGTGGGAGCGCCGCTCGCCGCGTCCCTCGAGCCCTTCGAGCCCGATGCGCCTCCGCCCGGAGCGGGCCACATCAGCCGACTGGTGCGCGTGCCCGCCACCGCCTTCGTGCGCTTCGAAGGAGGGCTCGAACGGCTCGAGGGCGACCCCGCCAACGGAACGCTCCACCTCCTCACCCTGGACGACTCCACCACCGTGGCGGTCGGCGGTCGGGAGGTGGCTCTCGAGTCGGAGCCGACGGCCGCGCTGGCCTTCGGTCTGGCCGAATCCCGCCCCTGGGAGTTCGAGGGGCGCGGCTTCCTGTGGGCCGACTTCGGCAGCTTCGACCGGGGCGTTCGCATGCTGACCCCCTACGACCCCGAGCGGGTGCCGGTGGTCTTCGTGCACGGCACCGCGTCCAGCCCGTGGCGCTGGGCCGAGATGATCAACCATCTGCAGGCCGACGAGACCCTGCTGGCGGGCTACCAGTTCTGGCTGTTCCAGTACAACACCGCCGGCCCGGTGCCCTTCTCGGCCGGTCTGCTGCGGCAGGGTCTCCAGGACATCGTCGCCGAGCTCGATCCGGAGGGCGACGACGAGATGCTCCGGCGCATGGTGGTGGTCGGGCACAGCCAGGGCGGACTGCTCGCGAAGCTCTGCGTCGTCGACTCGGGTGAGGTGCTGTGGGAGCAGGTGAGCGGGGCGCCCATCGACGAGCTGGAGCTCCGGGACGAGACCCGCGCCATTCTCGAGCGCTCGCTCTTCTTCGAGCCCCTGCCCTTCGTGAAGAGCGTGGTCTTCATCGCGACGCCCCACCGCGGCAGCTTCCTGGCCGAGCGCTGGTACTCCCGGCTGGCCGGACGTATGGCGTCCCTGCCGGGAGACCTGGTCGACGCGATGGGAGACGTGCTCGTCCAGGAGGACGACCGCGTCACGATGCGCAACCTCGACGAGATGCCCAGCAGCATCGATCAGATGACCCGCGACAACCTGTTCCTGCAGCAGCTCCTCGAGATGCCGATCGCTCCGGGCGTCGAGACCCACTCGATCATCGCCGTCAGCCACCCCGACGAGGATCCGTCCGTCGCCCACGACGGGGTCGTCACCGTGGAGAGCCAACGCCTCGACGGCGTGACGTCGGAGTTCATCGTCGAGTCCGACCACTCCACCCAGCGACATCCCATCACCATCGGAGAGGTCGCGCGCATCCTGCGGGCTTCGCGAGAAGCGGGTGCAGCGAAGTCGCGCTAGCTGGCGGGGTCTGCGCACTGCGCAGACCTTTCCTGGCAGGCGAACGCTTCGCGCGGTCGCCTGCTTCCTGTGCGCCGGGATTGCCTGGCCCGCCCTGGCGGTCGACGAGTCGGTGCTGCTCGAGCAGCCTCCGGCCCGCTCCGTCGAGGAGGAGGCGGGCCCGCTCGACCGCGGACTCGAGGTCGAGCCCGAGCAGGAGCCCGGGTACTTTCCCGAGGCCCGCGAGCCCCTCGAGCGTCTTCCGCCCTTCCTGCGCGACACGAAGCTCGAGCTCGACTTCCGCACCTACTGGTTCCGTCGCCGACTCACGAACGGCCAGGACCAGGAAGCGCTCACGACGGGCGGCATCGTCCGCTACCACTCGGGCTGGCTGCTCGAGCACGCCCGGATCGGGGCGGCGCTCTACACCTCGCAGCGCCTTCGAGGCCCGGACGATCGCGACGGCACGGGCCTGCTGCGCTCGCGGCAGCGAAGCTACACGGCACTGGGCGAGGCGTTCCTTCGACTCCGCGGCTTCGGAAGCGAGCTCACGGGCTTCCGCCATCGACTCAACCTGCCCTTCCTGAACGGCAACGACAGCCGCATGACCCCGAACACCTTCGAAGGCATCAGCCTGATCGGCCGGCAGGGCCGCTTCGCGTGGGCGGGTGGGCACCTCTTCCGCTTCAAGCCCCGCAACGACAACGACTTCGAGTCGTTCTCCGAAGCGGCCGGGGTGCCGGGGGCCAGCAGCAACGGGCTGTCCTTCGGTGGCCTGCAGATCGAGCCCACCCGGGGTCTCACCGTGGGCGCCATCGACTACTACGTCAAGGACACCCTCAACACCGCCTACACGGAAATGGAGTGGGTCTCCCGCCGGGCGCCCGAGAGCTGGAACCTCCGCCTGGGCACCCAGTTCACCCACCAGCGCAGTGTCGGAGACGACCGGCTCACGGGCGACAGCTTCGAGACCTGGGTGTGGGACGCCAAGCTCGCCGGCAGCTGGAACGAGGTGATGCTGAGCATCGCCGTCTCGGTCGTCGACGACGAGGCGGGCATCCGCAATCCCTGGGGCTCGTACCCCGGCTATCTGTCGATGATGCTGCGCAGCTACAACCGCGCCGACCAGAAGTCCTGGGGGATCGGTGCATCGAGCTACCTGACCGCGCTGGGCCTGCCCCAGACGAGCATCGCGCTCCGCTACGGCGAGGGCTATCAGGGCAAGGACGGCGCCGGCCGCAAGGTCGGCGAGGAGCGCGAGCTGAACGGCACGATCGACTACCGACTCGCACGCGGTCCCCTGCGCGGGCTGTGGCTCCGCGCCCGCTTCGGCTGGGGGCGGACCGACAACGACCGCCGCGACAGCCTCGAGGCACGGCTCGTCCTACGCTACGAGCTCCAGGCCTTGTAGGAGCGCAGGTCGCCCCTGCTCAGAGCGGAGCCTCTTCTTCGTAGAAGGGTCGCAGTGCCTTGAGGGCATCCGCGACCGCCGCGATCTTCGCCGGCACCGGGTCCTTCAGCATCAGGCGACGGTTCTCGCGAGCCGCACGTCGCGCGCTCCGCAGGATGCGCCGGTAGGTGGGGAAGGTCTCGTCGCGACCCGCCCCAGCGGAGAGATTCGCCTGCAGACGACGGGACGCCGAGGTGATGCCCTGCATCTCGTCCCGAAGCGCCCAGAAGGCACGCTGGCCCGGTTGGCCCAGGGTCGGAGAGGGCTGTCGCTGAAGCGCGCCTCGAAGGCCTTCGGCGGCCTCCAGCAGGGCACTGGCCGCTGCGGTGACCTTCTCCTGATTCCACTCGAGGAGCTCGGCACCGACGCGCGGCGCGGGCAGCAACAAGGCACAGACGAGGGCGACACTGCACATCGTGGAACGCGGCATGGACTCTCCTCCGTCGGGGGCGGGCCCCGACGCTACCGAATCGCGGCGCGGCCCGCGCAGCGGTCGAGTGCCGCAGTCAGGGCCCTCGGAGCAACCGTGCGAGCTCGAGCAACGCGGGTCGGATGCGCGGGCCGTACCAGGACACCCAGGTGCCGTCGATCCGGTGGATGCGCCCGGCCCTGGCGGCCGGAAGGTCGAGCCCCCCGAGCTCGCTGCGGTCGGACTCCTCGAACGCGTAGGGCTCGTCGGGCAGCCAGATCACGTCGGGGGCGAGCGTCTCGAGCTCGTCGAGCGTGATCTGCGGGTAGCGCTCGGTGGCGCCGCGTTGCTCACGCCGATCGCGACGCGGGTTCGCGGGCAGCGGCTCGCCGGTCACGTTGACGCCACCGCACAGCTCGATCATGTCGTGGATGTAGGTGTCGGCGGAAGGTGCCATCCAGGGATCGCGCCAGATCGGGCAGAAGACGCGCGGCCGGCTGGCGTCGCGACCCGGAGCTGCGAGCTTCGCCTCGGCCTCGGCGACCGCTTCGAGGACCGGTCGCGCGACGGCCTCCCGCGCCTCCGACTCGGCGCCCAGGTCCGCCAGGGCATCCAGCAGCTCGGCACCTTCGCGCACCGTGCGCGGGTAGCTCACCCAGACCGACAGTCCGCGGGCGTCGAGCTCCTCGACGACCCGTCGGGTGTTCTCCTCCCGATTCGCGAGCACGAGCTCCGGAGCGAGCGCTGCGATCGCGTCGGGGTCCGCGTCCTTGGTGCCGCCGACGCGCGGCAGACTCTCGAGCGCGTCCTTCGGGTGCACGCACCAGTCGGTCACGCCGACGACCCGTTCTCCCAAGCCCAGGGCGAAGAGCGACTCGGTCACGCTGGGAACCAGCGACACGATCCGCCGCACAGGCGACGAGAGCGCCGGAGCTCGCGGCGACTCCCACACCGGACTCACGGTGCGAACGAGACCTCGAGCACGCCGTCTCGCAGCTCGCTGCGAAGCAGCTCGCGCCCGCTGACCGAGTCCGGCAGCGAGACCAGGCGCTGGGCGTCCCGCACCTGCACCACCAGGTCGTGTCCCGCCGGAACCACCCGCACCTCGCTCTCGGGCACGCCGGGCAGATCGATCTCGAGCACCGTGGCCGCCTCGTCCTTCCGCAGCCGGATGGGGCGACTGCGCGAGAAGAAGTCGGCCGGATCCGCGTCTCCGAAGAGCTCTCGCGAGAGCGCCGTCAGCGCTTCGGGTCCGATGGGCTCTCCGGCCTTGAGGGGAAGCTCGAAGCGCGGCACCGGGAAGGAGCGCGCGATCGCCTGCATCTCCTGCCTCTCGCGCTCCTTCCAGCGAGCGAAGTAGCCCGCCGCCGCCGCATCCGGCAGGACGCGGTTGACGAGCACGGCATCGGTCGCGACGCCATAGAGGCTCAGGTAGGCGAAGGACCGTCGCGTCTCGTCCACCACCACCCGCGCGGGGTTCACCACCAGCCGTGCACTGGTGCGGTCACCGTCGAGCAGGATCTGGCGCACGTCCGCGACGTCTTCGTAGAGGCGCTGGATGGCCTCGAATACCTCGTCGCTGGGCAGGAAGCGGTCGGCGTGCACCCGCTTCGCGATGGGACGCACCACGCGCATGGTTCGCCGCTTCCACTCGAACACGTTCTCCATGAAGAAGTGCAGCACGTCCGGGAAGCGCAGCAGCCGCAGCGTCGCTCCGGTGGGCGCGCAGTCGACCACGCAGACGTCGTGCTCCCCCGCGGCCTCGACCCGACGGATCGCCCGCAGCGCGATGAGCTCTTCGAGGCCCGGGAAGGCGAGCAGCTCCTCGGCCACCATCTCGTACTCGTCGCCTTCCCCGCCGTTCGCCTGCTTCCGTTCGCCGCGCAGGAACGCCTCGAGCCAGGACTGGATGACCGACCAGGCATCGTCCAGCTCGTCGAGCACCGACAGCTCCTGGACGGTCACTCCGGCGGCCGCCTGGGCCGGCTCGTTGCCGAGGCTGCAGCCCAGCGCATCTCCCAGGCTGTGGGCCGCGTCCGTCGAGAGCACGAAGACACGGTGGCCATGGAGCGCCGCACCGAACGCCGTCGTGAGCGCCATCGTCGTCTTGCCGACGCCACCCTTGCCCGTGTGCAGCAGGACGCGCATCAGGCGCTCTCCGCCGGCGGCTCGAACGAGACCACCAGGGTTCCGTCTCGCAGCCGCGCCGAGGTCAGCGGCAGCTTGTAGATGCGCGGGGGGAGCGGGATGGCCCGACGCCGCGACCCGGCCCGCACGATCAGCTCGTCTTCGACGACCGCCACCTCCAGCTGATCGGGCGACGCGCCGGGCAGGGGCAGGTGCACGCGATGCCCTCCGCGGGCGCGGGTGAAGCGGATGCGGGGTGCGTCGGACAGCAGGCCATGGGGCTCGCAATCGGCGAACACCTCGGCCCCGTGCGCCGACAGCGCAGAGAGCCCGATCACCTCGTCGCGTTGAAGCGGTGCGTCCAGCACGCGGACCGGCGCGAACAGCTCCTCGAGCTCGCGGCGGCGCTCGCACTGTCTCTCCCACGAGCCCTGGAAGAAATCCTCCAGGGCCGCGGCCTCGGGCAGCATGCGGTTCAGGATGACGGCATCGCAGCGCAGGTCGAAGAGCGACAGCTCCATGAAGGCGCGGCGTGCCTCGTCGATCACCATCCGCTCGGGGGTCGCGACGATGCGCACGCTGGTGTCGCACGAGGACAGCCTCGCCCGCAAGGTGACGGCTCGCTCCTCGACCAGCTCCTCCAGCTGGCGGAAGACGGGCGAGCGGGGAATCGGGGCGCGTACCGCCGCCTGCACCAGGGGCGAGACGACGGTCGACAGCATGCGCGCCAGTGCGGGAACGATGCGCAGCGCGCCGGTCAGCATCTCGGGCAGGGTCAGGAGTCGCAGGGTGGACCCGGTGGGCGCACAGTCCACCACCACGAGCTCGTAGTCGGCCTTCGCGGCGGCGTCCTCGACGGCCAGCAACGCCGCCACCTCCTCGGCGCCGGGAAACAGGGCCAGCTCGTCGGCGACGACGTCGTCGATGCCCTGGTAGCGAAACAGCTCGACGAGGTACTCGCGCACGGTTCCGTAGTGACGCGCGATCTCGGCGCGGGCGTCGATCTCCATGGCATCCAGGCCGGAGTCGAGCGAGACCGGCGTCGGCCCGAGCTCGGCCCCGACGACGTCGCCGAGACTGTGGGCGAGGTCCGAGGAGACGACCAGGGTCCGGACGCCCCGATCCGCCGCGGCACGAGCGGTCGCTGCGGCGGTCGTCGTCTTTCCGACACCGCCCTTGCCCGTGTAGAGAACCAGCCGCACGGGACCACGATAGCGTTCGGCATCCACGGCTCGGTGACGCCGAGCCCCGCTTCGGACGGCCGAACGGAGCGGCCGAGCGCAGCCTCTACGCCGCGGTGGGCAGGGCCTGGTCGGGATGCAGTCGCGCGCTTGCAGCGCGCAGGGGCCGGCTCGGGCTGCGGGTGAAGCGGTGGTCGCAGCGCGGACACTCGCCCAGCACGAGGCGGACGCGACCGTCGTGGACCTGGTCGATCGACAGCTCGTGCGAGCCGCAGACGGGACAGGTCTCTCGCGGGTGGAGCTCGGATCGGATGTGGGGAGTCGCTTGCATGTCCATCAGGGGGCCTCCGAGTGCTTCCCGGAGCGCTCCGACTCACCAACTCAGGTGCGGATCGGAGCGCCCCGGAAAGACTGCCGGGTCACGAGGGGTGGATGCCCGGTACGTCCCCCATGGAAGCCGGGCCTCGTGACAAGTCCGGTCACGCAGGTCAGTGACGACCGCCCGGGAAGAGGTTCCCCAGGAATCCCGGCCTCGCGCAGCCGCTGCTGCCGCCGGGCTACCGTCGAGCGATGCCGAACCGACTGCCGCCGCGCCCGGTCGAGGACTGGGACGAGAGCACCCGCGCCCTGCTGGGCGAGACCCGCGCACGCGTCGCCGACCTGGAGAA
>JANQSB010000649.1 GCA_028284295.1 Myxococcota bacterium
CGGCCTCGAAGAGCTCGGCCTGCCACTCCCAGGGCATGGCGGCCTCGCCGTAGATCTCGTAGAGCCGTCGCCCCTCCCAGGGAGTCCCCGCACCGATCCGGAACCGCTCGTCGTCGCAATCGAGGGTGATGGTGTCGGGCGTGTAGGTCTGGAGCTTGATGGCATCGGCACCGGCGTCCGCCGCCGCGTGGACGAGATCCAACGCCCGCTGGCGATCGTTCAGGTGATTCGCCGAGAGCTCCGCCACCACGTAGACGGGATGACCCGGGCCGATGGCCCGAGCGCCGATCTGCAGTCCGGCTCGTTCCCCGGTCGACTCGTTCCCTGACAAGGAGCCCTCCCCGGCCCGCCCGACCGACTCTGCAGTATGGCCCAGGACGACTCGCCTCGAACCCCGTCGCCCCGAGCGGACCCGACCGGGCGCGATGGTCTACTCTCCCAGCGTGTCTGCGCGCCTGAGCTCTCCTTGCCCTCTCGCACCTCGCGCGACTCTCACAGCCCGCACAGCCCGCACAGCCCCCGCAGCCGCGCGCCGGCCCGCGACCCCCGTGCTGGCGTTGGCGATCCTCCTCGCTCTCGCATCCGGCTGCAGCTCGACGACCAGCCACGGTCTCCTGACCGGCCCCCTGGCGGATCCCGCCTCGGTGATCCACCGCGCCCACGACTACGAAGACCTCGGCGCCGTCGAGGCGCGCGCCTGCCGCTTCGTGCTTCTCTCGCTCGTCCCCATCGGCGGATCGGCCCTGGGCCAGGCCATGAAGAAAGCGCTCGGCGACACGGGCGGCGACGCCATCCTGAACGCCTCGGTGACAACCAGCCTTTACAGCTTCGTCCCCATCTACAACGTGCTCGCCTTCACCTGTACGACGGTGCAGGGCGTCGCGATCCGGATCCGCTGAACACGCATCGCGAATCCGCGGGGATGGCCTAGGCTTCGCGCTCTTCGGAGATCGGGAGGATGGCGTGGACGAACTGATCAAGCCCGGCATGGAGGCGCGGCTCGAGCGCTACGGCGACATGGCCGTCGAGCTGTCCTTGAGCTACGGCCCCAAGCTGCTGCTCGCGATCCTGACCCTGATCGTCGGGCTGTGGCTGATCCGGCTCGTCCACAAGGGCGTCGACCGCGCCCTCGACGCCGCGAAGGTCGAGCCGACCCTCCAGCGCTTCCTGCTGAGCCTGACGAGCGTCGTCCTCAAGGGCGTGCTCTTCGTCAGCGTCATCACGATGATCGGCGTCGAGACCACCTCGATCATCGCGATGCTCGGTGCCGTCGGACTCGCGGTCGGCCTGGCCCTCCAGGGCAGCCTGGCGAACTTCGCGGGCGGCGTGCTGATCCTCTTCTTCAAGCCCTTCAAGGTGGGCGACGTCATCGAGGCCCAGGGGCACCTGGGCCGCGTCCACGAGATCCAGATCTTCAACACCATCCTCCGCACCCTCGACAACCAGGTCGTCGTCATCCCGAACGGCCTGCTCTCCAACGATTCGATCAAGAACGTCTTCCACGAGCCGATCCGTCGCGTCGACCTGACCTTCGGCGTCAGCTACGAAGACGACGTCGCCCAGGTGCGCGAGGTACTCGAAGGCGTCGTCGCCGCCGACAGCCGCGTCCTGAAGGACCCGCCCCACGAGATCTGGATGTCCGCTCACGCCGACAGCTCGATCAACTTCATCGTCCGGGTCTGGTGCGACTCGGACGACTACTGGCCCGTCCACTTCGAGACCATCGAGGCCGTGAAGCTGGCCTTCGACCGCGAGAACATCACGATCCCCTTCCCGCAGCGGGACGTCCACTTCTACCCGACGAACGCGGCGAGCCCGCAGGGCTAGGACCAGGCCAGCTCGAAGAGCTCCTGGGTCTCGGAGATTCCCTTCAGGTCCACGCGCCGGCCGGCCACGAACTCGAACTCGCCGGTCGCGTCGACCAGCGCCTTGAGCTCGCTGGAGGCCAGCACCACGCCGCCCGTCGCCTGGTCGGCGATGCGCGCGGCGAGGATCACGGTCCGACCGAAGAAGCGGTCCTTGTCGCGAATCGCCCGACCGGCGTGCAGGCCGATGCGCACCTGGATCGCCTCCTCGTGCTCGCCGCTCTCGTTCTGGGCCCGGAACTGCTTCTGGATGGCGGTCGCGCAGCGCAGGGCACCGGCCGGGTCCGAGAAGGCCAGCAGGAAGCCGTCTCCCTGCAGCTCGACCTCGACGCCGCCGTGCACGGCGACCTGCTCGCGTACCACCGCGTTGTGGCGACGGATGACGTCGTGCGCCGCGTGGTCGCCCAGGCGCTCGGT
>JANQSB010000650.1 GCA_028284295.1 Myxococcota bacterium
CTCGCTCGAAGCCTTCCGCGAGCCGGTCTTCGAGCAGGCGGGAGCCTTCCTCGGACGGCTGCACGCGGTCGGCCACGGCTACCGGCCGCGGGCAGGCGCGCCGCAACGACTGCACTGGCACCAGCTGGACCCCCCGGACCGGGTGCTGGCCTCCTGGCCCGGAGAGGACCGCTCACTGGCCGAGCGCTTCGAGACCCTGCACGGCCGAATGCGGGAGTGTCGGGTGCCGGAGGAGCGCTACGGACTGATCCACGGCGACGTCCACCGTGGGAACATCCACCTGCACCCCGGCGGCATCGACGTCTTCGACTTCGACGACTGCTGCCGCGCCTTCCTCGCGATGGACGTCGCCCATGCCCTCTACTACGCGCTCTGGGATCGGCGCTACCTCCCCGAAACGGAGCGTTCCGCCTTCGCGCGAGACTTCCTCGTCGCTCTCCTGCGCGGCTATCGCGGCGAGCGGAGCTTCGACGAGGACGATCTCGCGCTGATCCCCGACCTGCTCGAGCTCCGCGAGCTGGCCGTGGATGCCTTCTCCCACCGGCGGCACACCGAGCCGGACGCCGAGACCCGAAGACGCTGGGCCTGGGTGCGGCAGCGGATCGAGCAGGGACGCCCGTACGTAGAGCTCGAGCTCGCCGAGCTGTACGACCCATCGACCCGCGGCCGCTGAGCCGACTTCGCGCCCCTGCCTCGCTAGCATGGGCCACTTCCCCAGCAGAGGTCCCGATGCCCCTCAGCCCGATGGACGAGTTCCTCGCCCACCAGACCCCCGACACCTTCGACCACGTCTTCACGAGCGATCGCAACTTCTACGACCGCTACTACTTCAACCTGCACAACTGCAGTGACGAGCTGTTCCTGATCGCCGGAATGGGCCAGTACCCGAACCTGGGAACTGCAGACGCCTTCGTGGCGGTCTCCCACGGCGAACGGCAAACCGTGGTGCGCGCCTCCAAGGAGCTGAATGGCGACCGCATGAGCACCACCGTCGGGCCGATCGGCGTCGAGGTGATCGAGGGACTGCGCCGGCTACGCGTCTGGTGCGAGCCCAACGAGTGGGGCCTCTGCTTCGACCTCGTCTTCGAGGGGACGGTCGCGGCCATCGAGGAGCCCAGGACCTTCCAGCGTCATCCGCACGGCCGCATCCACATGGACACCTCCCGCTACTCCCAGGTCGGCAGCTGGAGCGGCGTGCTCGAGGTCGCCGGCCGGCGCTACGCGGTCGAGCCGGAGAGCTGGCTGGGCGTACGCGATCACTCCTGGGGGGTCCGGGGCGTCGGCGAGCCGGAGCCTCCCGGGATCCGCGCCAAGCATGCCGCCCAGGGGATCGGTTTCTTCCACGTCTGGATGCCGATCCAGACCCCGAGCGGTCTCGTCAAGCTCTTCGCCGAAGAAGACATGCACGGGAACCGCCTCGTGGAGGAGGCGGTCCGCGTCCCGCTGCTGACCCGCTCCGAAGAGCCCGAGCCGCTCGGCTCGCCGCGCTTCCACTACCAGTACCGTTCGGGGAGCCGCGAGATCGAGAGCGTTGCGGTCGACCTGGAGGATGCGTCGGGCAAGCCCCTCCACATCGAGGCCACCCCGCTGCGAACCCTGTACCTGGCGGCGGGCTCGGGCTACATCCCCCAGCCGGACTGGGCCCACGGCATGTACCAGGGAGAGCAGGTCGTGCAGGGTCTCGAGTACGACCTGTCGACGAGCGCCGAGCGGGCGAAGTACGGCCCCCTCTACGAGACTCTCTCGCGCTACGAGCTCAGCAACGGAGAGGTGGGCTACGGCCTGCTCGAGAACCTGTGCGTAGGCAGCTACCACCCGCACGGCTTCGGGGACCCCGGAGCCCAGGCACCGTAGGGGAGTCGTGGAACCGGGTCGGTAGCCTCAGACCGCCGCGCGGAGCCTTCCATCGCCCACTGCGCGTCGCGCATCGGGGTCGCGCCCTGATCCGAATCCCGGATCCGGGCTAGAGGCTCTCGAGCAACGTCTCCGCGGAGCCGGCGGGCAGCGTGAAGTGCATGCCGTCCTCGCCCAGCACGATGTCCATTCGGCCATCGTCCACCACGCCCCGCTCGAAGACCCTCTCCGCCAGCAGGCCGGGCAACGGAGGGACGAGGTGCGAGAAGACCACGGTCCCGACCCCGGCCTCCCGGGCTACCTCGACCGCTTCACCGGGGCTGGTGTGATAGTCGATCACGTCGGTGGCGATCTTCGACAGGCGCGGGCGCCCGCCTTCGGCCGCCACCCGGCTGGCCACCCGGAGAACGCCGTCCGCCAGTACCTCGTGGACCAGCAGGTCGGCACCCTGGGCGAAGCGCACCAGTGCCGGACTGGAGACCGTGTCTCCGCTGATCACCACGGAGCGGCCCGCGTAGTCGAAGCGGTACGCAACGGCCGGGGTGACCGGGGCGTGGTCGACCCGGGCGGCCGTTACCCGCAAGCCGTCGCGCTCGAGCACGATCACCGGGGTGCCGTCGGCCGGGGGGTCGAAGGGGCGCGCCCGCATCTCGGATCCCGCGGGCGGCATCACGTCGGCGCCGTGGTGCGCGACGCGATAGGCGCTGTCCTGTGCGTAGGCCGCCACGAAGCCGTCCACCACGCGCGCGACACCCGGCGGGCCGTGGACGGGAAGGGGCTCTCGTCGGCCGCCGCCCGCCCAGCTCTGCAGCGTCAGCTCGCCGAGCTCGCCGATGTGATCCGAGTGGAAGTGGGTGAGGAGGACCCCCGCCAGGCCGGACAGCGGCATCCGATCGAGGAGCAGGCGCTCGGTCGCGCCCGGGCCGATGTCGACGATCCAGAGCGCGCCTCCGGCCACGACGGCCGTACACGGACCCGCCCGACTCGGGTCCGCCAACGGAGAGCCGGTGCCGCACAGGACCACGTGCAGGGCGCCGTCGTCCAGCCACTCGGACCGGTCCACGGCCTGGGCCCGGGCCACCGCGCGCTCGATCAAGCGGTCCTGGAGCCCCTCGCAGGCCAGCGAGACGGCTGCCGCCAGGGCGACCGCCAGCCACGCGCGGCCGCCGGAAACGGCAATGCCCGGCGGCCTCGCGGCCGACGCGTCAGACACCGACGACGAAGCTGCAGCTCGTGGTTCCGCTTCCGCCGATGTTGAGGGTCTGGATGTTCTTCGCACCCTCGACCTGGTAGTCGCCGGCCTGCCCCGTCACCTGCAGGTAGCCGTCGAGGAGCTGGCGCACCCCCGTGGCTCCCACGGGATGACCGGCACCGATCAGCCCGCCGCTGGGGTTGATCGGGTACTTGCCGTCGATCTCCAGCCACCCCTCTTCGACGGCCTTCCAGCTCTCTCCCGGCTCGGTGATCCCGAAGTGGTCGATGGCCATGTACTCGGAGGTCGTGAAGCAGTCGTGGGTCTCGATCCCGTCGATTCCGCTCACGTCGGCGATGCCCGCGCGCTTCATCGCACTGGTGACCGTGCTTCGAACGTGGGGCAGCACGTAGCGATCGTCCCGGCTCTCGAGCACCTTGTCGGCGAAGCGCAGCCGCGCCGTGTTGTGCCCCCATCCCTTGATCCGCGGGATGTCGCCGAGCGAGATGCCCTGTCGGTCGGCGTACTTCTCCGCGAAGGCCCGGGAGGCCAGGAAGACGCAGACGGCGCCGTCGGTCACCTGGGAGCAGTCCGCGATCCGGATCCGACCGCCCACCGCCGCGTTGTCGTCCGTTCGGCAGAGCGCGTGCTCCTTGTTCATGTACCAGGTGCGGGTCTGTGCGTTCGGGTTGAGCTTGGCGTTCGCGTAGTTGATCTTCGAGATCTCGGCGAGGTGCTCGTCCTTGAGCCCGTAGCGCTTGTCGTACTCGTCACCGAGGCGACCGAAGAGCTTCGGGAAGGGGAACTCGACGCCGTCGGCCTCCTCCTCGTACCAGGCGGCCGTGCCCAGGTAGGCACCGCCTTCGCCCGCCGAGACGGTCTTCATCTGCTCGATCCCGACGACTGCCTGCAGGTCGTATCGACCGGCCTCGATCTCGGCGGAGGCCGCCAGCAGCGCGATCGAGCCCGACGCACAGGCCGCCTCGTGACGACCGGTCGGAAGCCCGCTGAAGGCCGGGTGGACCTCGGTGAAGAACGCTCCCAGATGCCCCTGCATGCAGTAGAGCTCGGCCGCGAAGTTCCCCACGTGGGCGCTCTCGACCTCCTCGGGGTCGATGTTGCAGGTGGCCAGGGCTCCCAGCACGGACTCGCGCATCAGCGCGGAGAAGTGCTTCTTCTCCTTCGTCCAGTTGCGCGCGAAATCGGTCTGGTAGCCGCCGAGAACGTAGATTTCGGGAGTCGCCATTCAGGGTTCCTTTCGGGGAGCTGCGAGAGCAGTGGTGCGCGGTGCATGTGTGTGGACGGAGCTTGGATGCCGCGGGAGCGCCCGAAGACTCAGCCCGCGACGAAGTACTTTCCGATGTTGATGACGGGGTGCGAGAAGAAGCGCCGCGGCTCGCCGCTGGCGGCGGCCTTCGACAGGATCTCGGGCACGGGGAGCGACGCCTCCTCGATCATCCGGACTGCCGAATCGGCCCCCATGGTGTCGACCAGGACGCTGGGCGGTGCCCAGTTGAAGCCGGCGCCCATGATCAGGTCGATCCCGGTGATGGTCTCGGTCACCTCCCCCACGCGGTGGAAGGCGTAGCTGATGTAACCGGCGATCACCTTGCGGGCCAGGGCGGCCTCGTCGCCGTCGGCGGCCAGGAAGGCCTGGATACCCTCCTCGTATCGCCCCTGGCGATACAGGCTGGCCACGTCGTCGATATAGGAGAGGTCCGGCAGCGCGATCTCCTCGACCGGCTTGTAGTCGCCGCTGGCAATGTCGAGGGCCAGGCGAGCCTTGCCGTCCCGCTTGAAGAAGCCGGCTCCCGTCTTGTCGCCCATCACGCCCTTGTCCATCAGCTTGGCCATGTAGGCGGGCAGCTCGAGGGTGGCGTTGGCTTCGTCGTTGCTGTTCTCGAACACGTTGTCGACGATGGCGCGGTGGATGTCCCATCCGACGAGATCGACGGTCGCGAGCGGCGTCAGAGCGCGACCCGTGTAGGGCCCGACCAGACGATCGACCAGCACGGGCCCCAGCTCTTCGGCGAGCTGGGCAGCCTCGTTCAGCACCTTGAAGCCCACCCGGTTCCCCGCGAAGGCCGGCGTATCGGCGGTGCGAACCATCTCGCGACCGAGCTTCACCCGCGAGAAGACGTCCACGAAGTCGACGACCTCGGGGTCGGTATCGTCGCCGGCGATCAGCTCGGTGCCGGTGATGACGTTCGGTGGATTGAAGAAGTGGAGCCCCAGGAAGTTCTTCCGGAACGAATCGCCACGCCCCTCGCAGAGGGCGTTGATCGACAGCCCCGAGGTGACCGTCGCGATGATCGAGTCGTCGCGGCGGGCCTTCTCGACGCGATCGAACATGTCCTTCTTGATCGCGAAGTCCTCGGTGAGCGCCTCGAAGATCAGGTCGGCCTGGGCGACGGCCGCCTCGAGGTCGTTGTCGTAGTCGCCGGTATCGGAACGCGAGGCGACGGTGGGGGAGCGGACCTGCTTGATCGCGGCCTCGAGGCCCTCGTCGGCCTTGGCCTTCGTCCGGGCCAGAAAGGTCACGTGGGGAACCGCCTGGGTGAAGAGGGCGGCACTGCCGTACCCCATGGTGCCGTTGGCTCCCAGCACCACGACGCGCTCGATGTTGCGGCTCTTCAGGATCTTGCGGGCGGCGGCGCCGGACAGGGTTCCGGTGGAAGAGGAGTCGGACATGACGGGGGGTGCTCCGTAGCTGGGGGTCGGGATCGCGTGCCGCCTTGCGGGTGCGGCTCGCATCGCTGGATTCTCGTGTCCTAGTGAGTAGGGATCCGCAGGAGATGGTGACGGCAGCTGCCGGGCCCGCGCACCTCCCTGGGCCGACCGCGACACTGTCTCGCATGCCAGGCATGCCGTCAACACAAGCCATTGTAAACACTGGGGAAGTGAGGCGCGTAGCCGACACTCCCCGGAGGACGGCCCAGACTGCCGGCGGGCTGCCCGCGAGCTGCAGCTGACCGGTAGTCAAGCACCCGCCGACCCCGAGCCGGGGTCCTGCGGCCCCGGGCTATCCTGCCGCGTCCGCACACCGGGAGCTCCCCATGGTCGACTCTTCCTCCCCGCCGCCCCTCCAGACCGAGCAGCACGGCTTCGTCCGGCTCGTGCGCCTGAACCGGCCCGAGCGCAAGAATGCCCTCAACGACGAGCTGGGTTGGGCGATCGTCGAGGCGATCCTCGAGGCGGCCCGAGACGACGAGGTGCGTGTCGTCGGGCTGACAGGGAACGGCGACGCCTTCTGCTCCGGGCTCGATCTCGGACCCCGACCCGAAGCGCCCGCCGAGCCGCCCCTCAGCCCGCAGGAGCGCATCGTGGACGACCTCGGCTGGGTGAGCCGTTTCCCCCTGGCCATGCGACTGCAATGCGACAAGCCCGTGGTCGCGGGCATCAACGGCGTGGCCGTGGGGGCGGGCTTCTCCCTCGCCATGTCGGCAGACATCCGCGTCGCCAGTCGCACTGCGCGCTTCCTGGCAGGCTATGCGCGGGCCGGGACCTCCCCGGACGGCGGACTCACCTGGACCCTCCCTCAGGCGATCGGCTACGAACGCGCCCTGCGCTTCCTGCTCGAGCAGGAGATGATCGGCGCCGAGCAGGCCCTGTCGCTGGGCATCGTCGGCGAGGTCGTCGATGCCGAGGGATTTCCGGATCACTTCGTCGAGTACTGCGACCGGCTCGCCAGCGTCGCCCCCATCGCCTCGCGTCAGACGAAGCGCATGGTGGGCCACGCGACCACCCCCGCCGACCTCGAGTCGCACCTGCGGAACGAGATCGCGAACGCCCGGCGGGGCCTCGCGACCGAGGACGGTCGCGAGGCGATCGACGCCATCCGCGAGAAGCGCCCGCCCGTCTTCCACGGTCGCTAGACGTGGCGAAGCGTCCCGATCTCGACGCGACCCTCGAGCGCCTGGTCGAGATCCGGGACGATCCGGAAGCCGCGGGCGCCCACGAAGAGCTGCGCGACATCCTCGCCGGCCCGCTCTCGCATGCCGTCGCCCGGGCTGCCGAGATCGTCGGCAACGCCCAGCTCCACGAGCTCGAGCCCGATCTCGTTCGCGCCTACGAGCGCCTGTGCGACAACCCCCTCAAGCGCGATCCCGCCTGCCGCGGGAAGACGGCGCTGGTCGACGCGCTCCAATACCTGGACGCGTCGGCGGGCGACCTCTACCTGCGCGCCGCTCGTACCGTCCAGCTCGAGCCCGTCTACGGCGGCAAGCAGGACATGGCCGCAGAGCTGCGGGGAGCCGCCGCCCGCGGACTCGTTCGCATGAGCCACCCGGACGCACTCGAGGTTCTCGCCGAGCTGCTCGCGGACCCGGAGTCGAATGCCCGGATGGCCGCGGTTCGCGCGCTCGCCTCCCACGGCGGCGCGCCTGCGCTGCCCCTGCTCCGCCTCAAGGCGCTGGTCGGCGACGACGACCCGGAGATCGTCGGAGACTGCCTGCTGGCCCTGCTGCAGATCTCCCCCGATGGCTCGCTCGACTTCGTCGAACGCTTCCTCGACGGCGAGCTCGCAGAGGCGGCTCTCCTGGCCCTGGGTCAATCGCGCACGCCCGCCGCCCTGCCGGTCCTCCAGCGCTACTGGGAACGCACCGTCGATCCCGACCGCTCCCGCACGGCGCTCCTGTCCATCGCCATGATGCGCAGCGACGAAGCGATCGACTGGCTGGTCGCGCGGGTCGCCCGCGAGCCGGGGCCCATCGCCCGGGACGTCATCCGCGCCTTCGAGATCCACCGGGGCGACGAGAAGCTCGTCGAGCGGCTCGCCAGGACGGCGACGCAACGCGAAGACCTCGATCTCGGAGCGCTGCTCAGCGAGGTGCTCGGCTGGCGGTCGGGCGAAGCCGCCCACTGATGCGCTCGAGCTGCCGGCGGTAGGGCTCGAAGTCCTCGCCCCGGAGGCGGAGCAGGTCGAGCAGACGGCAGTCGGTCATCCAGAGGAAGACGCCCGTGAGGATCACGGCGTCGAACACGCTGGAGACCAGCAGAGCCGCGGCCGAGCCCGCGATCCCGTAGGACGGAATCCACAGCAGGTTCAGGACCACGTTCACGAGCAGCGAGATCGCCCGGGTGATGACGTTGGGCTTGTGCTGATTGGTTCCCGTGAAGAAGCGCGCGAGCACCCGTTCCGTTCCGTTCAGCACCACGCTCGGCAGCATGATCAGGAAGGGGACGATGGAGGCCGCATACGGCTCGCCGTAGACGGTCGGGAGCAGCCAGGGGGCCAGGACCAGCAGCACCAGGGCCGCGGGCACCATGAAGAGGATCCCCTGCCGCGCCAGGCCGCAGGCGAAGTGCGCGGCCTCGTCGACACCCAGACCGGCGAGCTGGGGGTAGGCGACCTTCCCCAGAGCGTTCGGCAGCAGCTTGACCAGCTGGATGCCACCCTTGGCGATCGCGAAGTAGGCGACCTGGCTGGGGTCTTCGAGCAGCCAGGCGAGCAGGAAGAAGTCGGCTCGTTCCTGGGTGCGCGCGCTGAGGGTCATCGCGTAGGTCTTGAGCCCGAAGCGGAAGCTGCGCTGCATCTCCCGCGGACGGACCCGGAGGCGGAATCCGGTCTGGCGCACCACGGCGACGATCAGGCCGACGACCAGCAGGACGTAGACCCCCGTCATCGCGGCCAGCAGCTCGATCAAGCCGCCGGGATGGAGCACCAGGGCGCCGACGACGGCCCCGAGACTTCCGACCTGGAGCGCGAAGGCGTACCAGTTCTCGTAGCGGAAGCGGTCGATGCCCCGAGCGATGGCGCCGAAGGCGTTCGCGAAGCCGCGAAAGGGGACCGTCGCCAGCACCAGGAAGAAGCCGATCGCGGGGAGGCCGCCGAGCAGGCGGTCCCGCAGCAGCGGCTCGAGGGCGATGGCGACGACCACCACCACACCGAAGGTGGAGGCGAAGAAGAGGAAGGCGGCCCCGCTGACTTCGGCCGGATCGCTGCCCGCCCCTCGCAGCCGGAAGATCGACGCGGTCGGCCAGCCCAGCTGGAAGAACATCGTGGTGAGCGTGGCGAAGCTCAGCGCGAGGGCGTAGAGACCGCGGTCGTCGGTGCTCAGATAGCGGGCGAGCAGGATGCTCGTCGCCATGCCGACGGGCGCGATCACCGCCGTCGTCAGCAGGACGCCCGCCAGGTTGCGGAAGAAGCTCACGGGCCGCTTTCGGCGTTCCGCACCACGGCGATGTTCGAGAAGGACCACCACGGACAGGACCGCGACAGCGCAATCTCGAGCCGCTTGGCGAGGGGAGCGACCCGGAGCACGCGGTCCGAGAAGAGACGCACCTCGTCCGAGGCGTAGCGAACGACTTCGAGCCCGAGCACGCGCTCGAGGAAGTTCATCCAGTGGGAACGGTCCCACGCGTAGGCGTGGCCCCGGTTCACATAGTGCTTCTTCTTCAGGTTCGAGAAGAAGACGGTCGGCCGCACCGGATTGGGGACCGCCAGCACCAGGTGTCCCTTGGGCTTGACGTGCCGCAGTGCTTCCTGGATGGCGTCGGCCGGTCGCAGCATGTGCTCGAGGGCATGGGCCATGATGCAGGTGTCGTAGCCCTCGCCCAGGAGGTCGAAGTCCGGGCGATCCTCGGGGACCTGCAGGGTTCGGGCGGACGGCACCCGGGTCTGGGTGGCCTCCACGCACTCCGCGTAGGCGTCCGCTCCCACCAGCTCGAGCGACGGCTCGCGTTCATGGATCAGGGCCAGCAGGTGCCCCTGTCCGCAACCGATGTCGACCACACGTCCGCCGTGCGGTGTGTGCTCGAGCACGAGCTGGGCCATCACCTGGTGGTAGAAGGTGTAGTCCTTGTCCGGGCGGATGTGCAGGTTGGAACGGTCCATGGGACTCCAGCGGCGACGGAGCGGGGCAGTATACCCCCCGCCCTGCTCTCATCGGCCGGAGCCGCGATCGACCGGAGTGCCGGGCGGGCCGTGCCCGCCCGCCGCGCGCCGAGGGCCGCTCAGCCCTCGAGCCGGGTCCGCTGGGCGTCGGCCTTCACCACCTGCCGTCGCACCCACCACGCCACCCCGCCGATCACGACGAGCGGCAGGAAGGTCATGGCCGCCGTCGTCGCGATGAAGGCCACCCGGCTCGCGTCGCTCTTGGCCTGGAAGCAGACCGCACAGGCGAGCGCATCGCCCGGCAGCGACACCGTCACCCACGCGACCACCAGGGCTGCCAGCGCCAGTCCGCGGCTCACAGGTACACCTGCACGTAGAGGATCGGCCAGAGCCCCACCACGAAGAACCAGAACACCTGCGCGGCCAGGAAGGTGCCGGGCTGCAGCTCGAGCCGGGTGAGGCGACGGTAGAAGACGCAGAGCAGGATGATGGCGACGACCGCGTGCAGCGCATGGGCGCCGACGATCAGGTAGAAGAAAGCGCCCAGGGTGCTCGAGGTCATCGTCAGACCCTGGCCGATGAGGCGCACCCATTCGAAGCCCTGGAAGAGCACGAAGAAGAGGCCGAGACCGATGGCCAGTGCGAAGGGACGCTTCGCTTCCAGGGGCCGCCGCTTGTACGCGCGCCAGGCCTGGTAGAGCGCGACTCCGCTCGCGAGCAGCACCAGGGTATTGAACGCAGTGGCCTCGATGGGAAGACGCGGCTGGTCGGGAGGCGGCCAGGGACCGAGGTGGTTCGCCTTCACGATCACCAGACCGCTGATCAGCCCCGCGAAGGTCATGATCTCGGTCACGATGAAGACCAGGGTGCCGAGGACCGCGCTCTCGATGGCCGGCTGGCGTTCGGGCGGCGGGACTGCGCGCAGCATGCGGGGCATGTCGGGGGTCATGCTGCTCATGGAGATCTCCCGTCGTCAGTGGTGATCCGCGCCCTCGGCGAGGCCGGCCGCGATCATCGCCCGAAGGGCGGGCTTGTCCCAGTTGGTGCCCTCGGTCTTCATCACGTCGGGAGCCGTACCCGCGAAGAAGAGGAACATGAAGACCAGGCAGGTCACCAGCATGTAGACCGCCAGGGTCTTCTCGGTCTTCAGGTGCATGAAGTTCGCCGCCACCATGTAGGCCTTGACGCAAGCGATCCCGAAGGCCGTGATGAGCGTGACCACCTGGATCTCGAACATCGGGCCGATCACGCTCACGACGAGGAGCGCGACGAGGATCGCCCAGATGCGGATGTAGTGTGCGGGGCCGTGATCGTCCGACATTTGCAGTCCAGTTCCTTGTCTCGCGCGCGCGTGGCGCGCGGGTCTTGCTTCTACTTCGCGATGTAGAGCAGCGGGAAGAGGAAGATCCAGACCAGATCGACGAAGTGCCAGTAGTTGCCGATCAGCTCCACCCGGTGCAGCTCCTGATTCTTCAGGCAGTCCACCGAGATGATTCCCATGATGACCACGCCGGCGATGACGTGGAGGGCGTGCAGGCCCGCGGCCGTGTAGTAGAAGGCCCAGAAGGCGTTGGCGGTGATCGTGTAGCCGAGCTGGATCTCGTGGGTCCACTCGAAGGCCTTCACGACGATGAAGATGCCCCCACCAGCCATGGTGAACCACAGATAACGGGCGGCCTTCTTGCCGTCGCCATGGGTCGCCGCGTGATGCGCGAGCACGGCGGAGAGGGACGAGGTCAGCAGCACCAGGGTATTGAAGGCACCCGCCCAGGTGTTGGTGTGGATGGCGTAGTTGGCCCACTGCGGGTTCACCAGCCGATGCATGATGTAGGACCCGAGCAGCCCGCCGAAGATCACGATTTCGGAGGCGATCACCCACCACACCGCCAGGCGGCCGGTGGGGATGCCCGTCATCGCGCGTGTCGTTGCAATCGGTCTCATAGCCATGTTCGATTTCCTGCCTCGCCGGAGGATGGGGTGCGGTCGGGGCCCGCCTGCCGAGTGCTAGCTCGGTGCGTTCTGGGGCCAGAAGTCCTCTTCGCGACCCGGGGTCGAGTACTCATAGGGGCCGCGGTAGACCTTCGGCATCTCGCTTCCGAAGTTGCCGTGGGGCGGCGGCGAGGGCGTCTGCCACTCGAGGGTGTTCGCGCGCCAGGGGTTGTTCTCCGCCTTCTTCCCGCTGCGCAGGCTCACGATGAAGTTGATGACGAAGACCACCTGGAAGGCGAGCATCACCAGCAGGGCGACGGTCGCGAAGACCCGCAGATCCTGCATGCCCTGGCCGGCCAGCTCGGGGAAGTTCTCGTAGTTGTAGATGCGCCGATGCTGGCCGCCCATGCCCAGGAAGAAGAGCGGGATGAAGATGCAGTTGAAGGGGATGATCGTGCCCCAGAAGTGAATCTTGCCCAGGGTGTCGTTCATCATCCGTCCGAACATCTTCGGGAACCAGTAGGTGATTCCCGCATAGGTGCCGATGATCGCGATCGGGAAGAAGGTGTAGTGGAAGTGGGCGAGCACGAAGTAGGTGTCGTGGAAGTAGATGTCCGCGCCACTCGCGCCCAGGAAGATCCCGGTGACGCCGCCGATCAGGAACTCGAAGAGGAAGGCGAGCGCCCACAGCATCGGTGTCGTGAGGGTGATCGAGCCCTTGTAGAGGGTCGCGATGTAGACGAAGCAGAGCTCGGCGATCGGGATCGAGATCAACAGGGTGGTGATGGTGAAGACGTGCGCCATCCGCGGATCGATGCCCGCCACGAACTGGTGATGGGCCCAGACCATGAAGGAGAGAACGCCCGTCGCGAAGGTCGTGTAGAGGATGGTCTTGTACGCGAAGAGCTTCTTGCGCGCGAAGACGGCCATGATGTCGGCGGTGATGCCCATGGCCGGGAGCAGCACCACGTAGACCTCGGGGTGGCCGAAGAACCAGAACAGGTGCTGCCAGAGAACCGGATCCCCGCCCCGATCCGGGTCGAAGAAGTTGGTGCCGATAGTCTGGTCGAAGAGAAGCATGACCGCGCCCGCCACCAGGGGGCCCACCGAGGCCATGAAGAGGATGCTCGCGATGACGATCATCCAGATGACGACCGGAATGTCGTACATGCCCATGCCCTCGGCGCGCGAGTTCATGGCGGTGGTCACGAAGTTGATGCCGCCGAGCAGGAAGGCGACGAATTCGAGGGCCACGGCGACCACCCAGATCGAAGACCCGAGTGGCGTCAGGCTGTACTCGGCCTTGGCCGAGAGCGGCGGGTAGGCGGTCCAGGCGCCCCCGAAGGCTCCGCCCTCCACGAAGAAGGAGGCGATCAGCACGATCGCCGACAGCAGGAAGATCTGGTAGGAGAGGCGGTTGAGACGCGGGAAGACCATGTCGTCGCAACCGACCATCAGGGGAATGAGGTAGTTCCCGAAGGCGGCGATCAGCACGGGCATCGCCACCCAGAAGATCATGATGGTGCCGTGATTGGTGACGAGCGCGTTGTACTCGGCCGCCGAGACCTGACCCCAGAAGGGCACGTCCATGCCCGGGAAGGCCAGCTGCATCCGGAACGCATACGCGAAGAAGGCGCCGATCAGGCCCATCGCCAGCCCGGTGAACATGTACTGCATGGCGATGATCTTGTGATCGGTCGAGAAGAGGTACTTGCTCGCGAAGCTCTGCTCGTGGTGATCGTGATGATCGTGCGCGTGTGCGCTCTCGGCCGGGACGGATTCAGCCATGGGATGCTCCTCGAATTCCGGGCTAACGGGCCGCCAGGGCCGTTGCGGCCAGGGGCTTGCGCTCAGGGGGCGCCGCGGGGGCGGTCGCCAGATTGGCCGGCGTGTTCTCTGCGATCCAGGCCGCGTGCTGCTCTTCCGTGGTGATGTGGATCCTGGCTCCCATCACACCGTGTCCGATCCCGCAGATCTCCGCACACTGGATGTCGTAGACACCCGTGTCGGTCGCGGTGAACCAGCCCTTGATCACGCGGCCGGGGATGGCGTCCTGCTTCAAGCGGAAGACGGGCACCGAGAAGTTGTGCAGCACGTCCCGGGCCACCAGCTCGTAGATGTAGGGCTTGTCCTTGACGATGTGCAGGTCATCGACGGTCTTGATGTCGTCGGCGGTATCGAGCTTCCCGTCGGCGCCGGGGTGCACGAAGCTCCACGCCCACTGCTGCCCCACCACGCGCACCGTGGCGTAGGGCTGTTCGGGCAGGGTCTGCTTCACGTCCACCCACACCCGGACGGCGCCGTAGATGATGAACAGGTCGCACACGAGGACCAGGAGGTGGGGGATGGTCACCCAGCGCTTGAGCTCCTTCTCCTCTCCCGTGATGTACTCGCTGGCTCCCGACTTCGCGCGGTAGCGGAAGATGAAGCCGAAGAAGACGATGTTGCACAGCACGTACCAGAAGCCGGTCAAGACGGCGATCAGGGTGATCACGCCGTCGATGTCACCCGCGTAGGTGGAGAGGGCCGGAAGATATTGTTCGATCATGGGCTTCTTCTTCGCCTGCCCTTCTGGGCTGCTCTGGGTGATTCGTGAAGGGTTCGGGGTGAGCGGAGCGGGTCCGAGCGGACCCGGGGCCGGGACTAGATGATGAAGACGAACACCACGCCGATGAAGAGGGCGATGCCGGCCATCGAGATGCCGAACGCTCGCTGGGTCAGGTCTTCCGGAGAGTAGGACTTCGCCATCGGGCGCTCCTTCAGCCTCTGGGGGGCTACTTCGCCGCCGCGTGGTCCGCGGCGCGCAGGGTCAGGATGTAGGCGACCACGTCCCGGACGGACTGATCGGTCTTCAGGGTGAGCGCCATGGGGCTGTTGGGGCCCATCAGCACGCCGTAGGGATCGCCGGGCCGCGTGCCCCGGATCCCCAGCTTGAACTTCATCAGCTGCTCGACGAGGTACCAGTCGTCGAGGTGAGTCAGGGCCGGCGCCTTCTGCGCCTCCATGCCCTCGGCCTGCTGCCCGTGGCAGGCGCCGCACAGCACGTACAGCTGCTTGCCGTTGTCGACGTCGCCTTCGAGGGTCTTCGCGGGCGAGGTCTTCGGCATCTGGGCGACGTAGGCCGCGACGTTCTTGAGCTCGGTCTCGCTGCGCAGGGTCATGGCCATGGGGCGCATCCGCATGCCGCCGATGTCGTCGAAGTGGAGCCCGCGATAGCCGTTGCGGAACTCGTTCAGCTGCATCTCGACGTACCACTCGTCCAGACCCGCGATCGCCGGCGCCAGGTACAGCTTGTTCCCGCCACCGTCCTCGCCATGACACTGCGCGCAGAGCTGGAAGAGCTCCGCACCCGAGGCGGCCTCGGCGTCCCGGTCCTGGGCTTGCCCGTCCTGAGCGACCGCGGCGACTGCGAAGAGGAGCTGGGCGACGAGGACGAGCCCGAGTGCGGAACCGAATGCGGCGGCCGGGGCCGTCCGCTTCTCTTGGAATGCCATCCTGGTTCGTGCTCCGTTCCTTGCTGTGAGCGACTCGCGAAGGGGGCCACGCGCCGCGCCGTCCGGGATGCCCGATGGATCGCTGAATCCGGAGCGGGGCCGACCTTCCACCTGCCCACCTGCGCGCTCCGCAGCTTCCGTCCGAGCGCTTCCGAGCCCGACGCACGGCTGGAAGTGACCGGAATTCCGGCGTTCCAACCGCGCAAGGGGGTAGCTGATCCCCCGGTCCTTCTCAATGGGGAAAGACCCTGCTCCACGCGGAGATCCGCTCGTTGCTGCGGTAGCGGGGCAGTCCGCCGCACGATTCGAGGACCGCAGCGAATCGTTGCACGACTCCCGGTGACCCGGCGGCTCAGGCGATCGGATTGAAGTGGTAGAGCAGCGCGTAGATCGCGACTCCGGTGACCGACACGTAGATCCAGATCGGCCAGGTGATCCGGGCCCACCTTCGGTGCCGCTCCCGCTCGTCACGCAGGCCCAGTCGGATGACGGCCAGCGCCAGGAAGGGAACGGCAGCCGCCAACACCACGTGAGAGAAGAGCAGCGCCAGGTACGCGAACTTCGCCACGCCCTCCGCGTTGAAGGTGGTGTTCTCGAAGTTCCGCGACGCCTTGTGGGCCACGTAGAGGATCAGGAAGATCGTCGAGACCGCGAAGGCCGAGAGCATCACGCGGCGATGGGCGTCGATCCGGCCCGCCCGCGCGAGCCGGCGCCCGACGACGAGCAGGGTCGCGGCGATCGCGTTGAGCGTGGCGTTGACTGCCGGCAGCCCCTGGAGAT
>JANQSB010000657.1 GCA_028284295.1 Myxococcota bacterium
ATGGAGAAGGCGGAGAACCTGCTGGCCGCCTACGCGGAGACCATCGCGGCCGAGCGCGACCGCAACGTCGAGTGGGTGGAGAAGGCGGTTCGCGACTCGGTTGCCGTCGGCGCCCAGGAGGCCCTGGAGCTGAACGTGATCGACCTGGTCGCCGAGGACCGGGAGGCGCTCTTCGAGGCGCTCGAGGGCCGGGAGGTGGAGGTCGCCGGGAAGACCGTCACCCTGTCGCTCGCGGGCGCACGGGTCTCGGCCGTCGAGATGACGCTGGTGCAGCGCGTCTTCGACTTCGTGGCGCACCCGAACGTGGCCCTGGTGCTGCTGCTGCTCGGCGGACTCGGCCTCTACATCGAGGCGAACAACCCCGGGTTGCTCTTCCCCGGTCTCGCCGGCCTCGTCTGTCTGCTGCTGGCGGGGATCGGCTTCAACCTGATGCCCTTCTCCTGGGTCGGGCTGGTGCTCATCCTGCTCGGTCTGGCCCTCTTCGTCGCAGAGATCTTCTTCACCTCCTTCGGAGCGCTCTTCGCGGCCGGCGCCCTGTGCATCCTGCTCGGCGGGACCATGGTCTTCGACCAACCCGAGCTCAGCGATCTCACGGTGTCGTTCTGGACCGTGCTGCTGCCCACGGTGCTGGGCATGTGTATCTTCGGGGGTCTGGTCGTCTTCTCGGTGGGGCGCAGCATGCTGCGGGAGCCGACCGCCGGCGTCGACGAGGTCATCGGCCTCGTCGGTCGGGCCAGCTCGCAGCTGGATCCGCGCGGCAAGGTCTTCGTGCGAGGGGAGTACTGGAACGTCGAGGCCGAGGGGGGAGAGCGGGATCCGATCGCCGAGGGCGAAGCCGTGGAGGTCGTCGCGGTCGAGGGCCTGACCTTGCGGGTTCGCCGCGCTGCCAGCCGCTGAAGGGCGTCCCGACCATCTTCCTGCGAGGCGCCCGAGCGAGCCGGAAGCCAGGAGCGGAAGCCAAGAAGAGAGCGTAGACCCGAGTCATCCGGGCAGAGATTCTCGAGGGGGGAACATCGATGCTGACCTTTCCGCTGATCGTCGTGGCCGTCTTCCTGGCCTTCGCCGTGCTGGGCTTCCGGATCCTCCCGGAATACGAGCGCGGCGTCGTGTTCCGGCTCGGGCGCTTCACGAGCGTCAAGGGTGCCGGGTTGAAGTGGATCATCCCCTTCGTGGATCGGATGGTGCGCGTGGGGCTGCGAGAGATCGTGATGGACGTGCCCGCGCAGGAGGTCATCACCCGGGACAACGTGTCGGTGAAGGTGAACGCGGTGCTCTACTTCCGCGTCCTGCACCCCGAGATGGCGGTGATCCAGGTGGAGAACTACCTCTACGGCACCTCGCAGCTGGCCCAGACCACGCTGCGCTCGGTCTGCGGCCAGGCCGAGCTCGACGAGCTGCTCGCGGAACGCGAGCGGATCAACCAGCAGCTTCAGGAGATCATCGATCTCCAGACCGAGCCGTGGGGCGTCAAGGTGCGCTCCGTCGAGGTCAAGCAGATCGATCTCCCCCAGGAGATGCAGCGGGTGATGGCCAAGCAGGCCGAGGCCGAACGGGAGAAGCGCGCCAAGGTCGTGCTCGCGGACGGCGAGTTCCAGGCAGCCCAGCGCCTGGCCGACGCCTCGCGGGTGCTCGCGAGCGAGCCCATGGGCCTGCAGCTCCGCTATCTGCAGACCCTGGCCGAGGTCGCCGGGGACAAGAACTCCACGACGATCTTCCCGCTGCCCATCGACCTGGTGCGGCCCCTCTTCGAGGCGGCGCAGCGCGGCGGTGACGGTGGGGCCACCCTGCCGCCGGCGAGCGGCGACCAGAGCTGACGCCCTTGGCCTCTCGCGACGACGAGCTCGGCGACGACGAAGGCATCCAGCGCTCGGTTGCCAGGACCCTCGCGAACTGGGCCACCGGTCTCGTTTCGGTCGCCGTGATCGTCGCCTGGGGGGCGACGAGCTTCTACACGCTGCAGCCCGGTGAGTCGGCCGTGGTCCTGCGCCTGGGGGCCCGGGATCGGGTGGTCGCCGAGGAGGGGCTGCACTGGCATCTGCCGGAGCCCATCGAGGCGATCTCCATCGTGAACGTGAGCGCCGTCCGGCAGCACGAGTTCGGCCTCCAGCGGCGAGAGCCGGCGGCGCCGAAGCGGGAGGCGACCGCCGACGATGCCACGCCGAAGCGCGGCGACACCACGACCTCGTTCGACAACGCCATCCAGACCGCGGACAACAACATCGTGAATCTCGGCTGGGTGCTGAAGTATCGGGTGGAGGACGCCTTCTCCTACCTGTTCTCCATCGCCGAGCCGGAGCTCATCCTCCACGACGCCACCCGCGCTGCCGTGCGCGAGGTGGTGGGCCAGATGAGCGTGGACGACGTGCTGTACACGCGGCAGGGCGACATCCGGGTGCGGGCACGCGAGATCCTCGAGGAACGCCTGGCCTCCTACTTCCGGGGCCTCGACGCGGGCTCGGCCTTCGGCATCCAGGAGGTCGAGCTGCAGGTCGTGCAGGCGCCCGTCCAGGTGCAGGACGCCTTCGACGAGATCATCGCGGCGGGGCAGGACGAAGAGCGCTCGATCTCCCAGGCGCGCGGCGACGCCAAGGAGACCCTCGAGGCCGCGCAGGCGAAGGCGATCGAGCTCGAGCAGCGGGCGGTCGCCTACAAGGAGTCGACCATCGCGGTGGCTCGGGGCGAGGCCACGCGATTCTCGGCGCTGCTGGCGGAGTACGAGCGCGCGCCCCAGGTCACGCGGCGCCGCCTCTACCTCGAGACCATGGAAGAGGTGATGCCCGAGGTGGAGAAGATGGTGATCGAGCCGGGCTCGGCGAGTCTGGTCCCGCTGCTCCCCATGGGCGCTGGCACGTCGCCGGTCTCCCTGCCGCCGCCGTCGTCCCCCCGGCCCGCGCCCGCTGCCGAGGACAGGCCGGAGCGGCCCGCGGAGAGGGAGGAGCGATGAGGCGACTCTTCCCGGTACTGGTCCTGGCCGCGATCGCGGTGGCGGCGCTATGGGCCGGCAACTACGGGCTGGGCCCTATCGTGATCGTCCACGAAGGGGAGGCGAAGCTGGTCCTCCGCTTCGGCGAGGTCGTCAAGGTGCTGGACCAGCCGGGCCGCCCTGCCTTCCGCTTCCCGGTCATCGACAGCGT
>JANQSB010000662.1 GCA_028284295.1 Myxococcota bacterium
CGAGCGCAGCGACGACCGCGCGGCCGAGCTGCTGGCGAGCGCCCTCGACGACGTCCACCGCGACGTGCGCAGTGCGGCCGCCGCCGGACTCGCCTCCATGGGAGAGCTGGGGATCCGGGCGGCCGAGCGGCCGGTGGAGAGCATCCGCCGCTGGACGGCCGATGCGGCGCTCGGAGCCGTCGCCCGGGCGGGCGGAACGAGCTCCCGGGCGGTGCTCGAGCGGGTGTTCCGGGCCCGCGTCCGCGAAGCCTGGGAGAACCTCGCCGCCCTGCAGCTGGTGCCCGAAGCGGACGACATTCCGTCCCGCTTCCTGCAGACCGCACTCGAAGACGCGCGCAATCGCAGCACCTGGATCGCCTTCCGGGCTCTGGAGCTGCTCGAGGACCCCAAGGTGGTGCGCAGCGTCCGCAAGGCGCTGGAGGTGGACTCGGCACGTCGACGCTCGGACGCCCTCGAGGTGCTCTCCAACCTGGGAGACCGGGAGTGCGCCCACCAGCTGGCCCTGATGCTCGAGGACGGCCCCGTGTCCGACAAGCTGCCCGCGATCCGGGCCGCCCTCCCGCTCCCGACCGAGTTCACGGACGTGATGCAACGCGCCCGACAATCGCCCGACCGCTGGCTCCGCCTGGCGGTCGCACACGACCCCGCGTCCGAGGACGCCGCGCCGCCGGAGGTTCACACCATGGAGAGTCTGTTGGCCCTGCGCCGGGTACCGCTCTTCGCGCACCTGTCCCTCGAGCAGCTCGAGGCCATCGGCAAGTTCATGACCGAGTCCCAGTACATCGCGGGCGAGGTCGTGGTCCGGGAGGGCGAGCCCGGAGAGGAGCTCTACGTCATTCTCGAAGGCGAGGCGCGGGCCTACAAGAGCTACGGAACGCCGGAGGAGACGCCCCTCACCACCATGAGTCCCAGCGGGGTCGGCTACTTCGGCGAGATCGCGATCTTCGACCGCGCACCGCGCAGCGCCACCGTGGTCATCACCCGGGACGCGCGCCTGCTCACCCTGGAGGGCGGACGCTTCATGGACCTGATCCAACAGTCCCCGGGCATCTCCTTCGAGATCTTCAAGGTGCTCACCCAGCGCCTGCGTGGTGCCGAGGAACGACTCCGCGCACAGGAGGACCGGGAGCGCTCCCGGGAAGGCTGAACGACCGGCTGCGTCAGCGCTTCCGCATCAACCCTTCCTGGGCCACCGAAGCGACCAGGCGACCCGCCCGGTCGAAGATGTTGCCCCGCGCGAAGCCCCGCGAGTTCGAGGCGGACGGCGAGTCCGACACGTAGAGGAGCCAGTCGTCCGCCCGGAAGCGCCGGTGGAACCACATGGCGTGGTCCAGACTCGCGATCTGCATGCTCTCGTCGAAGTAGCTGAGCCCACTCGGCATCGTCGCGACGTCCAGCAGGGACATGTCGGACGCGTAGGCGAGCACGATGCCGTGCAGCTCCGGGTCGTCGGGCATGCGGTCCGCGGCGCGGAGCCAGACCCGCTGCAGTCCCTCCTGTCGCTGCGGCGCCCACCAGTTGATGGGATCCGCGTAGCGCTGCTCGATCGGCCGGACCTCGTCGAACCAACCGCCCTCGTCCTGCCAGTCCTCCGGCGCGTCCGCCCGGAAGCGCTCCGCCAGCTCTGGATCACTGGGCAGCGCCTCCGGCTCGGGCACCGACGGCATCTCGATCTGGTGCTCGATCCCGGGCTCCTCGACCTGGAAGGAGGCGGACATGTTGAAGATCGCGTGGCCGTGCTGGATGGCCACCACGCGTCGGGTCGTGAAGCTCCTGCCCTCGCGGATGCGGTCCACCTGGTAGACGATGGGGCGGCTCGGATCCCCGGGCCGCAGGAAGTAGGCGTGGAAGGAGTGCGCCGCCCGACCCGCCTCCACGGTGCGACCCGCGGCGCTCAGTGCCTGTGCCAGGACCTGCCCACCGAAGACGCGCTGTCGATCCTCCCGCGGGCTCTCTCCGCGAAAGAGGTTCTCCTCCAACGGCTCGAGATCGAGCAGGTCGAGCAGCTTCTGCAGGGCGTCGTTCATCGCGGGCTCCGAGCTCCGGTCGGGAGCTGCGGGAGGTAGCACAGCCGTTCCGGGCGGCCGCTCAGGCCGGTGCCGTCTCCTCGACCCGGTAGGACCACAGTGCCGGGATCGAGAGATGGATCGCCCCGACGACTCCCATGCAGGCGAGCCCGCCGAAGACCACCGCGAAGACCGCGCTCGTGAAGGACGCCAGGAAGCCCGTCTGTGCGTCGCCGAGCTCGTTCGATGCACCGATGAAGATCATGTTGACGGCGTTCACCCGACCGCGCAGGGCGTCGGGGGTGGCCAGCTGCAGGATGATCGAACGCGCCACCATGCTCAGCTGGTCCGCGATGCCCCCGGCGACCAGCGCGAGCACCGCCAACGGAAAGCTGCGGGCCAGACCGAAGCACACGGATGCGAGACCGAAGCCCAGGACCGCCAGCAGCAGCGCGCGACCGGGACGCTCGAAGCGCGGAAAGGCGAGCAGCACCAGCGCCATCCCCACGGTGCCCGCCTGGGTGGACGCGGAGAGGAGTCCGTAGCCGCGCTCGCCGACACCCAGGATGTCGGTGGCGAAGACCGGCAGCATGGCCCGTACCCCGGCGAAGAGCACGGCGAACATGTCGAGGGCCATGGAGCCGAAGATGACCTTGCGTCTCCACACGAAGCCGAGCCCTTCCCGGACCGAGGACCAGGCCACCGGTCGCCCCCCGCCCTCGATCTGGGGGGAGCGCACGAAGAGGAGCAGCAGCACCGAGATGCCGAGCAGGAGGGCCGCCGCCGCGTAGGCGGCCGCGATCCCCTCGGCAGCCGCGATCAGCCCCATCAGCACCGGCCCCGACACGCCCGCGACGTTGCGAACGTTCGAGCTGAGGATCGTCGCCGGCGGAAAGAGCTCGCGGGGGACCAGCGCGGGGAGCAGGGCCCCACCCGCTGGATGCTCGAAGCAGGCCGCCAGTGCCAGAGCGAAGGCGACCCCCAGGATCAGGAAGCGCTGGCTCGGG
>JANQSB010000651.1 GCA_028284295.1 Myxococcota bacterium
GCGACGCTACGCTCCGCCGCCCATGATCGACCCCGGAATCGACGGCCGCGTCGCGCTCGTCACCGGCGCGAACTGCGGCATCGGCGAGGCCATCGCCCGCGCCCTCGCGAGCCAGGGCGTCGCGGTCGCGGCCACCTACCTGCGAATGCAGGATGCCGGCGCCGACGACCCGGGACTGCCGGCGAGCTACGGCGCCGAGCGCGCGCGTGCGGGCGACGAGGTCGCCGCGGCGATCCGCGAGAAGGGGGGCCGGGCCATCGCCATCGAGGCGGACCTCGCCCGAGCGGATCGCATCCCGTGGATCTTCGACCGCGCCGAGACCGAGCTCGGGCCGGTGGACATCCTCGTCCACAACGCCAGCAGCTGGCTGGCAGACAGCTTCGTGCCCGAGCTGGGGGATCGCTTCGCCCGGGACACGCAGGGCGTGGGCGCGGCGAGCCACGACCACCAGTTCGCGGTGGACGCGCGGGCCGGCGCGGGCTTGATCGCCGAGTACGCGCGCCGGCATGCAGAGCGCCAGGCGACCTGGGGACGCATCGTCGCGATGACTTCCGAAGGTCGTCACGGCTTCCCGGGCGAGGTGTCCTACGGAGCCGCCAAGGCGGCGCTGGAGAGCTACGTCCGATCCGCCGCGCTCGAGCTCGGCCCCCGTGGCGTGACGGCGAACGCCGTGCAGCCCCCGGCCACGGACACGGGCTGGGTGACCGAGGTGGTCGAGCAGTCGGTGCTGGAGACGAGCCCGCTGAGACACGTCGGGCGTCCCGACGAGGTAGCGGAGGTGGTCCTCTTCCTGGCCTCCGAGCAGGCCCGCTTCGTCACGGGCAACGTCCTCTACATGCGCTGATCGTCGGTGAGTCGCGTCGGTCAACGGGCTCCTGGACGTCGGGCATCGGGGCAATTAAGAAAGTATTTGCTTGACATATATATCTCATCCCCTACCCTGACCGAACGCGCCCCGAGCCCTGCCGAGCGCTCCCGAGTCCTCTCCGGGTAGCTGCCGGTGCCCGGGAGAGCCCATGGACCCCGTCGAGTCCGCCCTCACCCACCTGCGCGACCGCGACCACCCTGTCTTCTCGACCCACGGCCCGATGGCCGTGGAGGCCCTCGAGGCGTTGGGCCTGCCCGAGCGAGCCCCCGCATGGGCACTCGACTATGCGAAGGCTCAACAGCTCGTGGCGATCCCGCCCTCCCCCGGCGCGCCCGAACGGGGACTCGAGCTGGGAGACAGCGCCCGGCGCGCCAGCTGGGTGGAGCATGTCGAACAGGCCGTCGAGGCCCGGGGCTGGCAGCACGGGGTGAGGGGCTGGCTACCGAAGCTGCTGCCGGCGGCGTCGTGCGAGGCCGCGCATGGGCTCATCCGCACCGCCCACGCGGTGCGCAGTCTCGCACGCCGCGCCAGCCCCGCCCGACGACACGAGCTGGCCGAGGCCATCGGCTACTGGGCTTCCAGCTTCGAGACCCTGCCCGGCGCACCGGGCAGCGGCAGGCGCGGTCTGCCTTCGGAGGCGCTCGCGCGGGTACCGGTGGTGCCCCTGGACGAGCAGGTCTTCGAGGGATCGATCGTGGACAGGCTGCGCGCCCTCTCCAGCCTGCCCGGCTTCGCCGAAGCGGTGTCGGCCCTGGCGCCGGACGAGGACCTGGATGCCTTCGCGAACGACCTCTCCCGGGAGTCGGCCAGGCTCTACCTCGCCAACGCACCGCGGGCGCGGGTCATTGACTTCATCCACGCCGTCGACGGCGTGTACGCCGTGCGCGAGCTGCTGCCCTGGCTCTCACCCGATGCCGCACGCGAGGCGCTCTTCCACGGCTGGCAGACCGTCGCAGCGTTGCACGCCTCGGCGGGCGGCGGGCAGGTCCCGGACCCCCTGCCAGAAGTCGACCCGTCGGCGATGCCCGACCTCGTCGGCCGAGCCGTCGAGATCGGTGGAGCCCACGCCATCAAGTTCGCCCAGGCCTGCGTCGCCGAGCACGAGAACCGTCCCGACCCCGTCTACTGCGCCGCCCTCGAGGACGCGGTGGTCCGGATGGAGACGCTCAAGGACCGGCTGGGGATGGTGATCTAGCCCGCGAACGCTCCGCGCTCGCTTGCTGCGGGGTCTGCAACCCGTGCAGACCCTCCCTGGCCCGGACCGGGTTTCGGATAGAATGCCGCTGGAGCCACACTCCCGGGAGCCCGCGGCATGGACTTCAACGACACCCCCGAAGAGGCCACCTTCCGCGAAGAGGTCCGCGGCTGGCTCGACGCCAACGCGAAGCAGCGAGCGCCCGGCGAGCGCATCCCCACCCTGGCCGACGATCGCACGGGCGCGGTCGCCGAGGCCCAGGCCTGGCAGGCCCGCAAGGCCGACGCGCGCTGGGCGTGCATCACCTGGCCCGCGGAGTTCGGCGGGCGTGGCGCCACCCCGATCCAGAACGTCATCTGGAAGCAGGAGGAGTCGCGCTACGCGGTGCCGCCCAACATCTTCACCATCGGACAGGGCATGCTCGGCCCCACCTTGATGGTGCACGGCACGCCGGAGCAGCAGGAGCGTTACCTCCCGAAGATGCTGCGCGGCGAGGAGATCTGGTGCCAGCTGTTCAGCGAGCCCAGCGCCGGCTCGGACCTGGCGGGGCTCCGCACCCGGGCGACTCGCGACGAGGCCAGCGGCGACTGGATCCTCGACGGCCAGAAGATCTGGACCAGCGGCGCCCACTACTCGCGCTGGGGAATGATCGTCACACGGACCGACCCGGACGCCGCCAAGCACGCCGGCATCACCTACTTCGTGGTGGACATGCAAGCACCCGGCGTCGAGATCCGACCCATCAAGCAGATCAACGGCGCGACCAACTTCAACGAGGTGTTCTTCAGCGGCGTACGCGTACCCGACGAGAACCGGGTCGGCGCGGTGAACGACGGCTGGCGAGGCGCCATCACCACCCTCATGAACGAGCGGGCATCGATCGGCGCCGGAGGTGCGGCCGGTCCGGGCTACGGGGATCTCCTGCGGCTGGCCGAGCGCATCTCCTGGAACGGCCGGCCCGCAATCGAAGACGCCGCCGTTCGCGAGCGGCTGGCCGACTTCTACACGCGCACCCAGGGCCTGCAGTACACCGGCTATCGCACCCTGACGGCGCTGTCGCGTGGTCAGACTCCCGGCCCCGAGAGCTCGATGAGCAAGCTCGTGGGCGCGGCCATGCGCCAGCAGATGGCGGCGTTCGCCCTGGAGCTGCAGGCGGCATCCGGCGCGCTGCACGACCCGGCCTTCGCCGAGGACGAGGCCGCCTGGCAGGCCGCCTACCTGGGCGCGCCCGGGGGTCGGCTCGCGGGCGGCACCGACGAGGTGATGCGCAACATCATCGCCGAGCGGGTCCTGGGCCTGCCGGCCGAGAAGCGCCAGGACAAGGGCCTGGCCTTCAAGGACGTCCCGACCGGCCCGCAAGCCTGACTCGCCCGGAGACGGGAGACCGCGTTGGAAGTCGGTGACTATCTGACCCTGACCGGAGAGCTCGCGATCGGCATCGCGGGCTTCTCCGGGGTGGTCGCGGCACTGACCCGGCGGGCTGCCGACGAGTGGAGGACGATCGACGTCGTTCGTCTGCAGATGCTGCTGCGACAGAGCATCGCGGTGGCGATGTGGTCGGTCGCGCCCGCCCTGCTCGTCAGCTCGGGACTCTCGGGCCCGCTCGTGTGGCGCTGCGTCTCCGCGGCGTGGGCGGCCACGACGCCGCTGGCCGTCGTGCCGCTGATGCGGCGCACCCGGGCTCACCTCGCCGCGTACCCGGAGGAAGTCAGCGACGTCAGCCGCGGTGCCTACGCGCTCGTCACGGCCATTCCCATCGTCGGCCTGGTGCTCCAGCTGGCGAACGTCCTCTATGTGGCGGCGCCGTGGCCGCACCTCACCACGCTGGCACTCGGCCTTCTGTCCGCGGTGGTTCTCTTCATCCGCCTGGCGACCGTCGCGTTCTCCTCAGGGTCGCGGTCCGAGAACTGAGCCCGCCCCCGGGCCCGCGGCTTCGAGCGCGCGCTTCACGGCCGCTCGCAGCTCCTCGTTGTTGAAGGGCTTCGGCACGTAGTCGAAGACGCCCGCGGCGACGGCGTCCTTCGCGACCTGCTCGGACCCGTAGGCGGTGATGAGCACTACCGGTGTCCTCGGGTGGCGCTCGTGGACGTGGCGCGCCAGGTCGAGACCGCTGACGTCGTCGGGCAGGGAGAGGTCGGTCAACACCAGGTCGTAGCGCGCGTCTTCGAGCAGCTCGATGGCCTCGGAGCCGGTGCTCGCCACGTCGGCCCGGTGGCCCTCGCGCCGCAGCAACCCGCGGATCGCGAGCTGGATGCCCGGCTCGTCCTCCACCAGCAGTACGCTCGCGCCGCTGTCGGCAACGCTCATGTCTCCCCCGGAATCGCGGCCAGGACCACCCGACGAGCTCGGGAACGGCTCCCACGAGGCCCGGAAAGGGTATACGATCGCCGTCATGGGCGGCCCCGAATCCGTCGATCGACCCGGCGCGGAAGGTGAGTACCCGCTCTCGGGCATCCGGGTCCTCGAATTGTCGAGCGACATCGCCGGCCCCTACTGCGGCAAGCTCTTCGCCGACGCCGGCGCCGAGGTCGTCAAGCTCGAGGCGCCGGGCGGAGACCCCATGCGGCGCTGGACGGCGTCGGGGACGGAGCTGGCCGCGGACACCGACGGCGCCCTGTTCCGCTTCCTGAACGGCGCCAAGCGCAGTGCGGTCGTCGATCTCGGGGCGGAGGCAGACCGGCAGCTGGTCCTCGAACTCGCGGCGGGTTTCGACCTGCTGGTCCACGACTTCACGGACGCCCGCGCGGCGGCGCGCGGACTCGACCCGGTGGCCCTCCTCGCCGCCGGCCCGGGCCTGTCGGTCCTGTCGATCACGCCCTGGGGCCCCGACGGCCCCTTCGCGGAACGTCCGTGCACGGAGTTCACCCTGCAGGCGGCAGTGGGCTCCGTGGGATACCGCGGCCTGCGAGACCGGCGGCCGGTGGCGGCCGGTGGCCGCATCGGGGAGTGGATCACCGGCATCTACGCGGCCGTCGCCGGGATGTCGGCGTGCCTCTCGGCCCGCGCGAGCGGTCGCGGGCAACGGGTCGACGTCTCGATGTTCGAGGCGATGCTGCTCTCGATGACGGTCTACCACGACCTCAACGGCCAGTGGGTCGAAGGCGACCTGGCCCGCTCGATCGAGATTCCGTCCATCGAGCCCGCTCGCGACGGCTGGGTCGGCTTCTCGACCATCACGGGCCAGCAGTGGAAGGACTTCTGTGCCCTGATCGGGCGACCCGAGGTCGCCGAGGACGACGGGTACCTCGACGGTCGGCGGCGCATGGAGCACCGGGCCTTCCTGCAGGAGATCATCCACGGCTGGACCCGGGAGCGGACCGTCGACGAGATCGTCGAGCTGGCGAGCGCCATGCGGATTCCCGTCGCGCCGGTCGGCGACGGTCGCACCCTCCCCCGGATGGATCACCTGGTGGAGCGCGGCGTCTTCACCAAGGGCCCATCGGGCTTCGTCCAGCCGCGCGTGCCCTACCAGCTGCACGATCGCCCCACCCGGCCCTTCGCCCCCGCGCCGCGGCTGGACCAGGATCGGGAAGCCATCCGCGCAGAGGCGGCCGACTCGCGCGCCGCCCGCACGGCGTCCGCCTCGAGCGAGCCTGCCGGACCGGATCCCGTGCGCCCCCTCGAAGGCCTGCGTGTGGTCGACCTCAGCGCCTTCTGGGCCGGCCCCATCGCCACCTGCTACCTCGCGGCCATGGGCGCCGACGTCATCAAGGTCGAATCGATCCAACGACCCGACGGCATGCGCTTCGCGGGCGCCATCCCCAACGAGAAGCTGTGGGAGTGGTCGCCGGTCTTCGCGGGCGCCAACCCCGGCAAGCGCGACCTCACCCTGCAGCTCGACGACGACCGCGGCATGGCTCTCCTGAAGCAGCTCATCGCCAAGGCCGACGTGGTGATCGAGAACTACTCGGTCCGGGTGCTCGAGAACTTCGGCCTCGGTTGGCCCGAGGTCCGCGCGCTGTCCGAGCGCGTGATCATGGTCCGGATGCCCGCCTTCGGGCTCGACGGGCCCTGGCGCGATCGGACCGGCTTCGCGATGACCATCGAGCAGGTGAGCGGTCTCGCCTGGATCACGGGCTACGAGGACCTGCCCCTGGTCGTCCGGGGCGCCTGCGACCCGGCCGGCGGCATGCAGGCAGTCTTCGCACTGATGATGGCGCTCGAAGATCGGCGCCGAACGGGCCGCGGACAGCTGGTGGAGGTTCCGCTGCTGGAGAACGCCGTCAACATGGCGGCCGAGCAGGTGATCGAGTACTCGGCCTACGGCGAGTGCCTGACCCGGCAGGAGAACCGCGGACCGGTGGCGGCGCCCCAGGGCGTCTATCGCTGTGCACCCGAAGGCGACGACCCGGAACGCTACGTCGCGATCGCCGTCGCCACGGACGACCAGTGGACGGCGCTCCGCGGCCTGCTGGGCGAGCCCGAGTGGGCGCGCGACCCCGCGCTCTCGACGGCGGCCGGTCGACGCGAACGACACGACGACATCGACGCGCGCCTCGACGCCTGGCTGGCCGACCAGACGCGCGAGCAGGCCGCCGATCGGCTGGTCGCGGCGGGCGTGCCGGCGGCGGCCGTCGTGAACGCGCACCGTGTGATGCCTCATCCGCAGCTCGAGGCGCGGGGCTTCTTCGAGACCCTGACGCACCCCGAGACCGGCGCGACCCGCTACCCGGGCTTCCCCATGCGCTTCTCGGCCTTCGGCCCGTGCCTGCACGCCTCGCCGCCCCCCACCCTGGGCCAGCACAACGACGAGGTGCTGCGCGAAGAGCTGGGGCTCTCCGCGGACGAGATCGCCGAGCTGCGCGAGGCGAAGATCATCGGGAAGCGACCGACCTTCATGTAAGTACGCGGAGCCATGTCCCGCGCTGAACGCGGGGCACCTGGGGCCCGGGCATGCACCGACGGGATCCGTCGCGGGACGGAGCCCGCTGCACAGCGTCTGCCACCGGACTGCGCCAGAGCTACCGAAGTGGTATCCCGGACCCCTGCAAGCCCTGTGATAGAGTGCGCGCGCCGCGGGGCGCGCCAGCGAGCGTCCGCCGAGGCGCCCGTGTCCCAGATCCGACAGAACCCGGAGCCCCCCACCGTGGCCACGACGACGAGAGCGCGCGTAGACTCATCGGCCGGGTTGGTGGCGCTCGTCGCAGCGGTCTGGCTTGCCACCGGCGCCTGGCCCCACACGGCCGCGGCCGACTGCGTGCAGACCGGCAGCGACGTCACCTGCTCGGGGGTCGACACGGACGGCTTTCCCGACGATCCGGCCGGTCGCCCGCCCACCGACGACGACCTGACGATCACGGTCGAGACCGGCGCGACCGTCAGCAACGACAGCGGGAACGGTCCGACCATCGTGGTGCTCGAAAACAACACGATCACCATCGAGTCGGGTGGGGAGGTCTCCGCAGCAGAAGGCTCGCGAGCAATCGAGGGGGCAAACGGCGTCGCCGGACTCGTCCGATTCAACCAGGTCGAGAACGCGGGCACGATCTCGGGCACGGTCACCGATTCGGGCTCCGGCACGCGTGGCATCAGCTTGGGCAGCCTCGGCCAGGTCGTCAACGAGGCCACCGGACGCGTGTCCATCGTGAACGGTGGGACGGACGGGGCGGGCGCCAGCGGCATCGTCGTCGGCGCCGGCGGTCGGATCCAGAACGACGGTGACGTCGAGGTCGAGGGCGCTTCGTCCACGGGCCTCCAGGCCCTGGGCAGCGGCGCCACCATCGTGTCGAGCGGCAGCGTGACCGTGGTGGATGGCAGCGCGACCGTGATGGACGGCGACGAAGCACTCGGCATCCGTGGCAGCATCGTCCTCAACAGCGGCCAGGTAGACGTCCAGGGCGCCCGAGCCGTCGGCATCCGCGCCAACGCCTCCGGGCTCAACAGCGGCACCGTCGACGTCCAGGGCGACGACTCCTTCGGGATGCAGGGCTTCGGCACGGCGAGCGCGACCAACACCGAAGACGGGATCATCCGCGTCGACGGGGACCGCGCGTCCGGGTTCGTCGTCCAGGCCGGGGGAACGCTCTTGAACGAAGGCGACGTCGTGGTCGACGGTGCATCGGCACTGGGGATCGGGGGCGACCCGTCCTTCTTCGGCATCACGTCCCTCACCAACGACACCGACGGCCAGGTCACCGTGACCGGCAGCGAAGCCCGGGCCGCCCGGGCCGAGAGCCGGGTACTGCTCGAAAACCGGGGCCTGCTCGACGCGTCGGGTGCGGTCGATGGCGTGGGTGTGCAGCTGGCGCCCGGGGTCTCGGGCGTCATCAACACGGGCGAGATCCGCGGCGGCAGCGGCGGCGGGGCCGGTGTCGTCTTCGACGCACCGGTCGCGGGCGCTCCGAGCGGCGTCGTACTCCGAAACGACGTCGGCGGCCTCATCCAGGCGGCCAGTGGGATCGCGATCCGCGGCGACATCGGCTCCGACGGCGTCCGCAACCGCGGGAACATCCAGGGCGACGTGCTTCTCGGCGACGGAGACGACCTGTTCGAGTGGGGCGACGGAAGCCAGCACAGCGGCACGCTCGACGGCGGAGCCGGCCAGGACACGCTTCGGCTCGTGCAGTCGGACCCGGGCGCACCCGCCAACGACAGCTTCGATTTCGGCAACGGACAGGGCTTCGAGTTCCTCGCGGTCGGTGCCCCGGGCGACGACAACGTCTGGACCCTGACGGGAAGCGGGGGCTACGCGGCCGGGATCTTCCTCGACGCGGGCGGCCTGGCCGTCGATCCTGCGGCCGGTGTGCAGGACCGGATCACGGTCCGGGGCGGACGGTTCCAGCTCGACGACGGGATCGCGCTCCCGGCGGGCATCCAGCTCGAGTCCGGCGTCGCCGCCTTCGCTCCCGGGGCCGCCGTGGCGACCGATCTCAACGGAGGGGCGGGCGGCTCGATCGAGCCCGACGGAGCCAACCTCGTCACCGGCAACGTCGCCGTCGGAGGATCGGCCCTCTCGATCGACTTCGACTCGACGGGTGCGTCCGATCGCCTGGACGTGGACGGAGACCTGGCGCTCGGCGGCGCCAGCCAGCTCAGCCTGCTCCAGAGCGACTCCAACCCGCTCGTTCGGGGAACCCAGCTCCGGGTCGCAACCGCAACCGGGTCGCAGACCGGGCAGTTCGGCGACATCCAGGTGGTGCCCGCTGGCGGCTCCTTCTTCCGCGCCCTCCCGAGCTACGGTTCCGGGGCGGGCGTGAACGTCATCGACGTCCTGCTGACCGACCTGAACGAGCCCTTCGCGCGCTCGCGCAACGCCCGTCACGTGGCGCGCCACATCGACCAGGGCGACGCCATCGGGGGCAGTGCCGAGTTCCAGGCCTTCCTCGGTGGGCTCGACGCCCTCACGAACGCGGAGCTCAGCGGCGCGCTGGAGACACTCCACGGCGCCGCCTACGACGCCCAGGCCAGCGTCGCCCTGGCCACTGCGAGCCGCTATGCGGACATGCTCGCCCGACGTCCCTTGCGCTGTGAGAAGCTGGTCTCCCCCTACCGCCGGGACCTCCACTCGCTGGAGCCCTGCCCGGAGAGTGGCACCACCCCGTGGCTGCGGGCGTTCGGGCTCTTCACGGACCGCGACGGCAACGGCGACAACGAGGACTGGGAGCACCAGGGAGGCGGCTTCGCGTTCGGCGTCGACCACGAGCTTCGCGAAGACGTGATCGTGTCGGGCCTGCTGGGCGCCAGCCGCTCGTCCCTGGACCTGGACGACGACGGCGACGG
>JANQSB010000669.1 GCA_028284295.1 Myxococcota bacterium
GTAGAGGTGCGAAGGAACCCGGATCGTTCTCGACTGGTCCTGGATGGCGCGGATCAGGGCCTGGTCGATCCACCAGACCGCGGGCACCGCTCCTCCACCTACGCGGTCTGGTGGATCGACCAGGCCCTGATCCGCGCCATCCAGAACCAGTCGAGAACGATCCGGGTTCCTTCGCACCTCTACGATCGCACGCGCGAGCTGCGCAGGACCGAGGATCGCCTGGAGAGACGATACGGGCCCGAGCTCGCCCGCGAGAGACTCGCGTCCGAGCTCGGGATCGAGGAAGCGCAGCTCGAGGAGCTGCGCGCGGCGAGCCGTCCCCTGCGCTCGCTCGACGACCCGGTCGGCACCGAAGGAGAGCGCTCCCTCTCGGAGACCCTGCCCGCGCCGGAGTCCGTCGCACCCGAGGACCGGGTCGACGCCCAGCGGATCAGCGAGGTGGTCACGCGAGCACTGGCCTCCCTGACCGCGCGCGAGCGCGAGGTGCTGGCGCGCCGCTACGGCCTGGGGGGACAGACGCCCCAGAGCCTGCGCGACATCGGACGCCAGCTCGGCGTGACGGGCGAGCGGGTCCGCCAGATCGAGCTGGGAGCGCTCGGCTCGCTGGGCGAGCTGCAGGCGATCGGGGCCCTCCGCGCGCTCCCGGTCGACGCGGGAGACGGCGGCAGCGCGGGCCTCGAAGGGGGCGGTGGGGAGCGAGACCGAGCTCAGTAGAGCCTGTCCAAAAATATCTGGACAAAACTTGCACTGTCTGGATTTTATTTGGACACTGCGTCCACGCGCTCCACGAAACCAACTGCTGAATTTCAAAGAGGCTCACAATGAACCCTTCAAGCACCGCCCCGAGCGGGCAGCTCGCCCGCAGCGCCGTCGCCAACCGCGCATCGCTCCTCACCCCCTTCCGCCGCCGGATGCGCGGTCTGATGGCCGTGATGCTGGTGCCGGCGCTGCTTGCGCCCGCCGCGGCCGCCCAGGCCGAGCTCTGGTGGGAGACGGCGCAGCGGAAGGCCCGTGGGAGCCTCGTCGACCTGCTCGAGGACGACGGGCGCTTCGGGACCCTGCTGGCGGCGCTGGATGCCGCTGAGCTGACCGAGGCCGTCGAGACGGGCTCGCTCACGGTCTTCGCTCCTACCGACGAGGCCTTTGCCGCCCTGGGTCAGGAGACCATCGACGCCCTGCTCGAGGACAAGCCCACCCTGACGGACATCCTCCTCTACCACGTCGTCGGGGAGCCGCTGCGAACGCGGAAGCTCGTGCGCCGGTCGACCGTCGAGACCCTGCAAGGTCAGGACGTCGTCGTCGTACACGAGAAGGGCACCGTACGGATCAACGGCATCCGCGCCATCGACACCAACCTGAGAGCCCGCAACGGGATCGCCCACGTCATCGAAGAGGTCCTGCTGCCGCCGGACGGCGAGGAGCCGATCGAGAACCTCGTCGACGTGCTCGAGAGGGATGGCCGCTTCGGAACCCTGCTCGCCGCCCTCGACGCCACGGGCCTGACGGAGACGCTCGAGAACGGGGGACCGTTCACGGTCTTCGCTCCCACCGACGAGGCCTTCGCGGATCTCGGCCAGGACACCATCGATGCACTGCTGGACGACCCGGACACGCTGCGGGAGATCCTGCTCTTCCACGTGCTCGGGGAGGAGAAGCGAGCAGCCAAGCTGGTGATCGCGGGAACGGCGGAGACCCTCCAGGGAGACTCGGTCGGCATCCGCCTGGAGAACTTCCGACGCATCGTGGTCGAGGACGCACCGGTGCTGACGGTCAACGTCAAGGCGCCGAACGGGATCGCCCACATCCTGGACGCCGTGCTGCTGCCGCCGCCCCCGGCCGACAACGTGCTCGATCGCCTCTCGGACGAGGGCTACACGACGCTCGTCGCAGCCATCGAGGCGGCAGGGCTGGCCGAGGCGCTGGCTTCTCTCGGGCCCGTGACGATCTTCGCCCCGACCAACGAGGCCTTCGCGGCGCTCGGCCAGGAGACGATCGACGCGCTCCTGGCGGACCCGCCGGCCCTCCAGGAGATCCTGCTCTACCACGTCGCCGCCGAGGAGAAGCGGCTGATCGACGTGATCGTGGAGCGAGAACTCACGACCCTGCAGGGCAAGTCGGTGAGATCCTTCTGGTTCTTCGGCCCGGTCTTCGTCGGCGGCCAGAAGGTGATCGACCCGAACGTGTCCGCGCCGGATGCGATCGTGCACGGGATCGATGGTGTGTTGATCCCGCCTTCCCACTAGCGTCGCAACCGGCGGGCCGGTGGGCGTTCCGTAGCCAGGCGCCCACCGGCCCATCCCCCCTCTGCCGGAGTACACTCCCGACATGCAGCGCGCCGACCGCCAGGCCCTCGCGGCCATCCCCGTGATCCTGGCCGTCGGCGCCTTGCTGGCCTGGGCGGGAAGCCAGGGGAGCCTGGTCCGAGCCGGCGCTCCTCTCTTCGCGAGTGCCGGCTTCCTCGCCTTCGCGATCAACTGGGCGGCCTTCGTTCCCGCATACCGCTCCCAGACCGAGCGGTACTTCGACCTGACGGGCAGCCTGACCTACGGAAGCCTGGTGCTCCTCGCGATCGGCCTCGGAACGGGAGACGCGAGATCCTGGCTGCTCGCAGCCGGGGTCGGCTGCTGGGCGCTCCGTCTCGGGAGCTTCCTCTTTGCTCGCATCACACGAGACGGTTCCGACGGCCGCTTCGATGCGATCAAGAAGAGTCTGCCTCGCTTCTTCATGACCTGGACCCTCCAGGGGCTCTGGGTCTTCCTCACCCTCTCGTGCGCGCTGGCGGCCATGACCTCCGAGCAGAGCGTTCCGCTCGGCGGTGTCGCCGTCCTCGGCGCGATGCTGTGGGCCACGGGCTTCGCCATCGAGGTGGTCGCGGACCGACAGAAGAGCCGCTTCCGCGAGGACCCGGCGAACCGGGGACGCTTCATCGATTCCGGTCTCTGGGCCTGGTGCCGGCATCCGAACTACCTCGGCGAGATCACCCTCTGGACGGGAATCGCCGTGATCGCGTTGCCGGCGCTCTCCGGCTGGCAGCACCTCACCCTGGTCTCGCCCGTCTTCGTCTACCTGCTCCTCACCCGGATCAGCGGCATCCCCCTGCTGGACGCGCGCGGAAAGCAACGCTGGGGAGACGACCCGGGCTACCTCGCCTACCGGCAGCGCACGCCCGCCCTCCTGCCGCGGCCTCCCCGAAGCGCCTGAGCCGGAGCCCCCCTTGTCGGGACCCTCGAAACCGATCTCCCGTTCGAGGATGATCGCGTACTCGCTGCCGTCGCTGGCCACTTCGATCACGGCGTTGCCGATGGCGCTGTTCGTCCCGGCCTTCTACGCCGACGACCTCGGGCTGCCCCTGGCTGCGGTGGGGACCGCCATCGCCCTCTCCAGGGTCCTGGACGTGATCACGGACCCGCTCATCGGAACTCTCAGCGACCGGCTGCCTACGAGATTCGGGCGACGCAAGCCCTGGATGCTCCTGGGAGCGCCACTCTTCGCGGTCTCGGTGTGGCAGGTCTTCGTGCCGGGGCCCGAATCGAGCGTCGCCCACCTGCTGCTGTGGTCCGCGGCGCTCTACCTCGGCTTCACGCTCATCGACCTGCCCCACAAGGCCTGGGGGGCGGAGCTCTCCAGCGACTACGACGACCGCTCGCGAATCACGAGCTGGAGGGAGGGCCTGGCGACGGGGGGCCAGGTGGCGCTGCTCGCCGTGCTGGCCCTCTCGGCGGCGGCCGGAAGCACCGATGCGAGCGACCAGCTGCGGGGGATCGCGTTGGCCGTGGTGATCGCGCTTCCGCTCCTGACCCTGGCCTGCGTGATCCCCGTGCCCGAGGGCAGGCCCGAGTCCCTCGCCATCCCGCGACCGGGGCCCTTCGAGGGTCTGGCACTCGTCGCGAAGAACCCCGCCTTCCTGCGCATGATCGGGTGCGTGCTCTTCTTCGTCGCGGGCATCGCGATCCAGGGAACCCTGCACCGGCTGGTGCTGGCGGAGGTGATGCACGCGGAGGAGCGCTTCGAGCTGATGATCCTGATCGAGAACCTGGGCACCCTGGCCGCGGTGCCGGTCTGGCTGGCCGTCTCGGTTCGGATCGGCAAGCACCGGGCCCTGCTCGCTGCAGCCCTGTGGCTGGCCGTCCTCAGCCTGCCGCTGGTGCTCCTGCGGGAGGGCCAGACGGCAACCCTGGTCACGCTGGTGGCGGTGCGCGGATCGAGCTTCGCCTCGATCCTCTTCCTCGCGAACTCGATGGCGGCCGATGTCATCGACGTGGACACCCTCGCATCGGGCCAGCAGCGCTCGGGTCTCTACTTCGCGGTCTGGGGCATCGTCACGAAGCTCGCGCTCGCACTCGGCGTCCTGCTGGGAACCGCCCTGCCCGCTGCCGTCGGCTTCGATCCCGGCGGGCCGGGCAGCAGCGCCATCGACGCCCGGGTGATGGCGATCTACGGCGGACTGCCCGCGCTGCTGATGGCCATCGGCGCGCTCTTCCTGCGCGGCTTCCCCATCGACCGCGCTCGGCATGCGGAGGTCCGTGCCGCACTGCGCGCGGGCTCCGCCCCGGACGCCGAGTCGAAGAGCGACGTGTTGCCCGGCGAGGCGCGGCTGACGTAGCGTTCGGGCTTCCCCTTCGATCCGGAGACCGTCGATGCCCGAGTCCGCTCCCGTCCACGGCTACTGCGACATGCGCTTCCAGCAGGTCCGCGACGTCTTCGAGAAGAACCTCTCCGAAGGACTCGACCTCGGCGCATCGGTCTCCTTCACCCTCGACGGGGAGACGGTGGTGGATCTGTGGGGCGGCTGGCTCGACTTCGACCACGATCGGGAGTGGGAGGAGGACACCCTCGTCAACGTCTATTCGACCACGAAGGGCATGACCGCGATCTGTGCCCATCGCCTGGTCGAGCAGGGAAAGCTCGACCTCGACGCGCCGGTGGCCAGCTACTGGCCCGAGTTCGCTGCGAACGGCAAGGAGGAGGTCCCGGTCCGCTTCCTGCTGTCGCACCAGGCCGGCCTGCCGGCAGTCAGGAAGCCCCTCCCGGCCGGCGCCCTCTACGATTGGTACCAGGTCACGGCCGCACTCGCCGAGCAGGAGCCCTGGTGGCAGCCCGGTACGAAGCACGGCTATCACGCCATGACCTACGGCTTCCTGGTCGGAGAGGTCGTGCGGCGCGTCTCGGGTCAGAGTCTCGGCAGCTACTTCCGCGAGCACGTGGCCGAGCCCCTGGACGCCGACTTCCACATCGGTCTCGATGCGGCCCTCGACGCGCGGACCTCGAAGCTCCACGGCGGCCTGCTCCGGCGCGGCCAGGACGGCGAGCCCCCGAAGCTTCCCGACGACCTGCCGCCGGTGCTTCGACAGTTCATGCTGGACATGACCGACCCGAGCACCATGACCGGTGCCGCCTTCGCGAACCCGCCCCAGGGACGCGACGAGGTCAACTCGCGGGCCTGGCGGGGCGCCGAGATCCCCGCCGCCAACGGCCACGGAACGGCCCGCAGCCTCTCGCGCATCTACGGTGCGCTCTCGCGCGGCGGAGCGATCGACGGCGTGCGCATCCTCGAGCCCGAGACCATCGAGCGCGCCATCGGCGAGCAGGCCTTCGGACCCGACGCGGTGCTCGGCGGCCTGCCCATGCGCTTCGGCCTGGGCTTCATGCTGCGCCACGACTTCATGCCCCTGAGCCCCAGCCCGCGCGCCTTCGGCCACCCCGGAGCCGGAGGCTCGATCGGCATGGCCGACCCCGACGCCAAGGTCGGCTTCGGCTACACGCTGAACAAGATGCAGCAGGGCCTCGTCGGAGGAGCCGGAGGCTTCGCCATGATCAACGCCTTCTACGACGCCCTGTAATGAGGCGACAAGCCAGGGGCCGACACAACCGCTCGCACTAGGAGGACGGCGCTCCGGGTCGCGAGCGATGCCACGCGCGAGCACCAGAGCGTCGAGAGTGCGGGAGATTCGCGGCCCTCGGAGCGGAGGACCCGCAGCCGTACTCCCGTACGGCGAGGACGGCCGGAGCGAGAAGGTCGCGAAGATTCCGTGCTATCGGCGCTCTGCGTTCAGATACCGAAGTCCCAAGACTGCCCACTGGCGTACCGCTTCAAGACATTCTTGGCGATCAGGATCTTGTGCACCTCGTCCGGCCCGTCCGCCAGACGCAGCGTCCGAGCGCCGCGATACATGCCCTCGAGGGGGATCTCGGACGAGACGCCCAGCGCGCCGTGCACCTGGATGGCGCGGTCCGCGACCCGCGACAGCGCGGCCGGGACGAAGATCTTGATGGCGGAGATGTCGGTCCGGGCGTCCTGGCCCGCCTCCATGATCTCCGCGCAGCGGATCGTCATCAGCCGCGACGCCTGGATGTCCATGTAGGAGTCGGCGATGAAGCCCTGGATGAACTGCTTCTCGGAGAGCACGCCCCCGTGGACCTCCCGATCCATGGCCCGTCGCACCATCATGTCGAAGGCACGCCACATCTGACCGACGCAATTCATGCAGTGGTAGACCCGGCCGGCTCCGAGGCGGTCCTGGGCGGCCGCGTGCCCCGAGCCGGCGCGCCCGAGCGCGTTCTCGAGCGGAACGCGCACGTCCTCGAGGATCAGCTCGCCGTGGTGCCCGTTGCTGTGACCCCAGATCGGGACGCTGCGGATGTAGTTGAAGCCCGGTGTGTCACAGGGGACGATGATCTGGGTCATGCGACCGTTCACGTCGGCGTCGCTGGCGTCCTCGGTGCGGCACATGACGATCGCGAAGTCCGCGCGCTTGGCGTTGGAGGCCATCCACTTGTGGCCGTTGATCACCCACTCGTCTCCCTCGCGAACCGCACGGGTCTGAAGCGAGCGGGGGTCCGAGCCGGGATTGTCGGGCTCGGTCATGGCGAAGCAGGATTGCATCTCGCCCCGGGTCAGGGGCTCGAGCCAACGCTTCTTCTGCTCGGCCGTGCCGTACTTGACCAGGATCTTCTGGTTGCCCGAGTTGGGCGCCATGATCCCGAAGATCGGGTTCGAGAAGGGACTCCAGGCCAGGATCTCGTTCATGTAGGCCAGCTTGAGGAAGCCGATGCCCATGCCGCCGTACTCCTCGGGGAGGTGCGGCGCCCAGAGACCGCTGTCCTTCACGGCCTGCTGGAGCTCGGCCCACAGCTCCGTGCTCTCCGAGCCGCGGGTCAGCAGGTGCTCCTGGGGAATGATCTTCTCCGCCACGATCTTGGCGGTCATCTCTCGCAAGAGGTTGGTCTCTTCGTCGAGAGTCGGGATCGGCGAGATCTGCATGGTGGCCCCCTGAGCGCGCCACCCGCGCGCTCGGCGTGACCGGGGCGATGGACAGGCCCCGGGCGATCAATCGGAATGCTTCGACAGGCGAAGGGGCTGCAAGCGTGATGCCGCGAACCGGTGCAGCGCGAGCCCCCAGACGGCCAGCCCGCGCCCGTCGGCAACCCGCCGACGGGGCAGCGGGACTCGGTCCGGGGCAGGAAGCCCCAGCTCCGGCGGGGGTGCAGGCCCCTAGATCTCCAGCAGCAGCTTGCCGGTGTGACCGCCGGTGAAGAGCATCCGCAGGGTCTCGCCGAAGTTCTCGAGTCCCTTCTCGACGTGCTCGTCGAGTCGGATCTCGCCACTCGAGCGCCAGCCCGCCAGAGCCTCCTCCGCCTCCCCGTAGCGGTCGGCGAAGTGGGTGACCGCGAAGCCCTCCATTCGCGCGTGCCGCTCCGCGAGGCGCAGATAGAGCGCGGGACCGCGCACTCCCTGGGACATGTCCCCGTGATACTGCGAGATGGCCCCGCAGATCACGATCCGGGAGCCCTCCCGGATCTGGTCGAGCACGACGTCGAGGAGCTCCCCGCCGACGTTGTCGAAGAAGACGTCCACGCCGTCGGGCGCGAGCTCGCGCAGGCGAGCCGCGACGTCCTCGCCCTTGTAGTCGATCGCTCCTTCGAAGCCGAGTTCCTCGACGAGGTACCGGGTCTTGTCGGGCCCCCCGGCGATCCCGATCACGCGGGCGCCGTCGAGCTTCGCGATCTGACCCGCCAGCGAGCCGACGGCCCCGGCCGCGGCCGAGACCACGAACACCTCGCCGGGCTCCACCCGGCCGACGTGGCGAACGCCCATGTAGGCGGTCAGGCCGGTCGTGGCCCCGAGCACACCCAGGTGTGCGCGCGCCGGCGCCCGGCTCGGATCCGCTTTCTGGACCAGCATGGCCGGCACCACCGCGAGGGTCTGCGCGCCCATGGGCCCGTGGACCTCGTCACCCGGGGCGAATCCCTCGGCGCGGCTCTCGACCACCCGACCGGCGCAGAACGCCATCACCGTGCCGCCGAGCGCGACCGAAGGGTGGTAGCTGACCTCCTCGAGGGTGGTCCGGATGAAGGCGTCGATGGAGACCACCTCGACCGCCACGCGCACCTGCCCGTCTTCGAGCGACGCCGGCGACTCCTCTTCCAGGCGGAAGTCGGACGCCTGGGGCATGCCCTCCGGTCGCGCCGCCAGCACCACCTTGCGGTTCGGACCGAGGGACACCCTACATGCCCCCCGCCACGCTGATGACTTCGCCGGTGACCCAGTCCGAAGCGCGGGAGACCAGGAAGAGCGCGGCGGCTCCCAGGTCTTCGGGCGTGCCCAGGCGACCGGCCGGCAGCCGCAGATTCTTCTCCAGCGCGGGCAGGTCCTTCTCCTCCAGCCGCAGCGCCTTCATCATGATCTCCGTGGGCACCGCTCCCGGCATGATGCAGTTGACTCGGATCCGCGGACCCAGCTCCTTCGCGAAGGTCTTCGTCATCGAGTTGACGCCGGCCTTCGCGGCCGAGTAGTGGCCACTGCCGATGACCGGCGTCTCCCCCGCCTTGGAGGAGATGTTGAGGATGCGTCCGCCCTCTTCCAGGTGCCGGGAAGCGATCACGGTGCACACCCACACCGAGGTCAGGTTGAGCCGCAGGTTCGCGTCCCACTCCTCCCGCGGCAGATCGACCAGCGGCGCCTGGATGGGCGAGCCACCGGCGTTGTTCACCCAGATGTCCAGCCGCCCGAACTCGTCGCGCGCGGCCCGGGCCAGGGCCTCGACGCTGTCGTCGTCGGTGACGTCCGTCGTGACCGCGATCGCCTGCCCGCCTTCTTCCCGGATCGACTTCGCGACGGCCTCGATCTCGGCGGTGCGTCGCGCGGCGAGCACGACCGAGGCCCCGGCACTCGCCAGGACCCGCGCGATCCCCTCACCGATGCCGCGTCCGGCTCCGGTCACCACGGCGACCTCGCCCGAAAGGCTGTAGAGTGCTCCCACGTCCATGCCTCGCTCCTCTCCGATCCGGTTCCTCGCGGACAGACGACGCCGCGGCCGGCAGACGATGGAACGGACCGGCGCGGCCCACAATGAACGAAAGGGTAGATCCCGTACCGTTTCGCCCCAACGACTCGCCCCGGGCCACCCGAGCAGCCGCGCCGGGGTCCCCGGCCGCGAGCCCACCCCAGGAGACTCCCCTCGGTGACCGACTTCTCCATGTTCGACCTGAGCGGCAAGGTGGCCGTGGTGACCGGCGGAAACGGCGGAATCGGCCTGGGGCTGGCTCGCGGGATGGCCCGTGCAGGGGCCCACATCGCGATCTGGGCCCGAAACGAGGGAAAGTGCGAGTCCGCGCGGAAGGAGCTGGAAGCGCTCGGCGTCGAGTGTCAGGCCTTCTCGTGTGACGTCTCGAGCGAAGCCGACACCCAGGCCGCCGTCGCCGCAACCCTCGACCGCTTCGGCCGCATCGACATCTGCTTCGCGAACGCCGGCTTTGGCGACGGCGCCGATCCCCTGAAGCTCCCGCTGGAGCAGTGGCGGCGACTCATGGCCACGAACCTCGACGGGGTCTTTCTCAGCTTCCGCGAGACCGCGAAGCACATGGCGGAGCGCGGCGGCGGTGGCAAGCTGGCCGCCATCTCGTCGATCACCGAGATCTTCGGGGCGCCCATGCAGCCCCACTACGCGTCCAGCAAGGCGGCACTCGGTGGCCTCGTGCGTTCGATGGCGGTGCGTCTCGCACGCCACGACATCCAGGTCAACCTGATCCAGCCGCGCTGGATCGTCACGGACGCGACCGACCCGGTGAAGGCCCACGAGAAGCTCAACCAG
>JANQSB010000656.1 GCA_028284295.1 Myxococcota bacterium
CCTTCCTCGCGCTTGAGGAGGAGCGCTGCGAGCGCCGGGCTCAGGGTGAGCGAGACGAACACCGAGATCATGGTCGCCACCGCGATGGTCAGCGCGAACTGCCGGAAGAACTGACCCGAGATGCCCGTCACGAAGGCCGCGGGGACGAAGACGGCGACCAGGACGAGCCCGAGGGCAACCAGCGCGCTGCCGACCTCGTCCATCGTGCGATGGGCGGCTTCGCGCGCGCCCAGCCCCTCGCTCATGTTGCGCTCGACGTTCTCCACCACGACGATGGCATCGTCGACGACGACCCCGATGGCGAGGACCAGCCCGAACAGGGTCAGGTTGTTGAGGCTGAACCCGAACGCCGCCATCACCGCGAAGGTTCCGACCAGCGAGACGGGAATCGCGATGATCGGGATCACGGCCGCCCGCCAGTTCTGCAGGAAGACGAGAATGACCAGCACGACGAGGGCGACGGCCTCGAAGATCGTCTGGATGACCGCTTCGACCGACTCGGCGATGAACTCCGTCGGGTTGTACACGATCGCGTACTCGAGGCCCTGGGGGAAGCTCTCGGCGAGCTCCTCCATGGTGGCTTGCAGCTCCGCCGCCGTCTCGAGCGCGTTCGTTCCGGGTGTCTGGAAGATGGGGAGCGCGATCGCGGGCTGGTTGGACAGGTAGCCGCGCGTCGAGTAGCTCTGCGCCCCGAGCTCGACGCGCGCGACGTCCTTCAGGCGGACGATGCGACCGTCCTCTTCCGCCTTGACGATGACATCGCCGAACTCGTCGGGTGTGATGAGCCGTCCCTGTGTCTGTACGCCGATCTCGAAGGCCAGCGGCGTGTCCGATGGAGCCTGGTTCATGACGCCCGCCGAGACCTGCACGTTCTGTCCCCGCAAGGCGTTCACGACGTCGCCGGCCGTGAGGCCGACGGCGTTCACGACCTGAGGATCGAGCCAGACGCGCATCGCGTACTCGCTCGCACCGAAGAGTCGGATCTGGCCCACCCCGTTGATGCGGGCGAGGCGGTCGCGGATCTGCAGCGTTGCGTAGTTCGCAATGTAGAGCTGGTCGTAGGTCCCGTCGGGCGAGAAGAGATTCACGACCATCATCAGGTCCGGCGAGCTCTTGCGCGTCACCACCCCCAGGCGGCGAACCTCTTCGGGCAGCCGGGGTTCGGCGATCGACACCCGGTTCTGGACCAGCACCTGCGCCTCGTCGAGGTCCGTGCCGAGCTCGAAGGTGACCGAGAGGCTGAGGTTGCCGTCGCCGGTCGAGTAGGAGGACATGTAGATCATGTTCTCCACGCCGTTGATCTCCTGCTCCAGCGGCGTGGCGACCGTGTCGGCGACGATCTCCGCGCTCGCGCCCGGGTAGGACGCCGTCACCTGGATCGTCGGCGGAGCGATTTCGGGATACTGCGTGACCGGCAGGCCCGCGTAGGCGAGGGCGCCCAGGATCAGGATCACCACCGAGATGACGGCCGCGAAGATCGGCCGCTCGATGAAGAAGTGGGTGAAGCCCACCTCTAGTCCGCTCGTTCGGTCTTGGCACGCACGGCGTCGCCGACCCGGATCCGGTGGTACGCGCCTTCGATCAGCTGCTCACTGCCGTCGAGGCCCGAACGGATGATCCTCTTGTCACCGACGACGGGTCCTGGCTCGATGAAGCGCCGTGCAACGCGTCCCTCGTCGTCGATCAGGAAGACGAACTGGCGCGACTGATCGAACTGGATCGCGTGGTCGGGAACGAGGATCGCGTCGTAGAGCCCGCTGCCTTGTAGCCGCAGCCGACCGAAGACGCCCGGCTGCAGGAAGGCACCGGGATTCGCCAGCACGGCGCGTCCCTCCAGGGTGCCGGAGCTGGAGTCGAGCTCGTTGTCCACGAAGTCCATCACTCCGTGGTGGATGAAGTCGTCTTCGTCGAGGAGCTTGATGGCGACGGCGTTGGGCGTCGTACGGCTGGTCGGGCGCGCGCCGCTCTCGTTGAGTCGCGTGTACTTCAGGAAGGCCGCCTCGCTGACCTCGAACACGAAGTAGATCGGGTCTTCCTGTACGATCGTGGTCAGCAGGGTCGCTTCCGCGTTGCCGCCACTGATCAGGTTGCCTTCGTCCACGAGATGCTCGCCGATCCGGCCCGCGATCGGCGCGCGCACCTCGGTCCACTCGAGCTCGAGGGCCGCACGGGCGACGGCCGCTTCCCGATTCGCGACCTGAGCCGTCGCGCTCTGCTGCGCGGCGAAGACCTCGTCGTACTGATCCTGCGGGATGGTCCGGCTGGCCAGCAGCTTCTTGGATCGGCCCACCTCGAGGCGCGCGAGGTCACGTAGCGCGATCGCCTCGGCAAGCTCGGCACGCGCCGCGTCCAGGGCGATCTGGAAGGGGCGCCGGTCGATGACGAAGAGGAGCGTGCCCTCTTCCACGATCTGCCCCTCCTGGTAGGCCAACTCTTCGAGGAAGCCACCGACCCGCGCGCGAACCTCCACACGACGGATGGCTTCGAAGCGACCCGTGTACTCGTCGTACTCGACGAGCTCCCGCTTCTCCGGGCGGGAGACCGGAACCTCGACAGCCTCCTGTGCAAGAGCCGTCCCAGGTGCGAGGAGCGCGCACAGCGAGAGCATCGCGCCCCCTCGACGCTTGACAGCGCGCGCTGCAGCGTAGAGCCTGTCCGCTTCAGAGAAGAGGGCTCCCATGCAACTCCGAAGCTCGCTGATCGTCTGTGTCGCGCTCATCCTCGTCACTCTCTGGGCTCTCCCCGGCTCTGCTCTCGACGTCGGCGACGAAGCGCCCGGATTCACGCTACCGGGCGCCGACGGCCGAAGCTACGCGTTGTCGGACTACCGCGGGAAGACGCCGGTCGTGCTCGCCTGGTACCCCCAGGCGTTCACGAGCGGGTGCACGCTCGAATGCAGGTCCCTGACGGAGGATGGCGGACTCATCGAGGCCTTCGGAGTTCCGTACTTCATGGCGAGTGTCGACCCGCCGGACGAGAACGCTCGCTTCGCCAAGGCCATGAAGGCGAGCTTCCCGATTCTCAGCGACCCCTCGAAGGAGGTCGCGAAGGCCTACGGCGTTCTCCACCAGAATCGATTCGCATTGAGGACGACCTTCTACATCGGCTCCGACGGGAAGATCCTCCGAATCGACCGCAACGTGAATCCGGCGACGGCTGCAAGAGACATCGCGCGCACCCTCGGGGAGCTCGGACTCGAGGCCGAGTCGGGGGCGCCCGGAGATCCCGCTTCCGATGGCTGAGTGTGCCAAGCGCACGACTGTGTACCCCCTTGCCCAGGAGCCGCTCGCCCGTCGGAAGCGAGGGCGAGGGGCCGACCCCGTGCCCAGCGACTGAGATGCCAAAGGCGGCCGGGCGTCTCCTGGCCGGGCTGGATTCCGTTTCGGGATGGAGCGGTCGGCCGCGGGTCCGGCGAGCCGACCCTGCAACCCGACGTGAACGCTGTGCATCCA
>JANQSB010000694.1 GCA_028284295.1 Myxococcota bacterium
TCCGGCAGCGCGTGGCCCGGTTGCTCGACCGTCGCCCCGCGCGCCCCATCCGCTTCGAGCGCCGCGTCGACGTCGGGGCGGGAGCCGGAGCCCGGGCGCGGCGCGTCGCGAACTCCCTCGCGCGGACTTTCCGCGAGAACGGCGACGTCCTCGACCACCCTGTCCTGCGAGCCGGCTTCGACGACCTGGTGCTGAGCCTCCTGCTCTCGCTGCCGAGCAACTACAGCCGCGAGCTCGAGGGCCACGACGACCGACCCGTGGCGCCGGCGCTCGTGCGGAGAGCGGAGGAGTACCTCGAGGCGCACGCCGCCGAGCCGGTGACCATCGAGGGCCTCGTGACGCGTCTCGGCTGCAGCCGCGCCGCCTTGTTCAAGACCTTCCGCAGCTACCGCGACTACTCACCGATGGAGTTCTTGAACCGGTGCCGGCTCGAGTCCGCGCGCGCCCAGCTGTCCTCCTCCTCGCCCGGAGCCAGCGTCTCCTCCGTCGCCCACTCCTGCGGCTTCGCACACCTCGGACGCTTCGCGGCGGCGTATCGGAAGCGCTTCGGCGAGAGCCCCTCAGAGACCCTTCGCGGGACCTGATCGGGTCGAGGCCCCTGTCCTCCGCCACCATCGTCGTGCTCGCCCTCTATTTCGGGGCCGTCCTCGCTGTCGGAATCGCAGCGCGGCGCAGCAGCCGGAGCACGACGGAGGACTACTTCCTCGCGAGCCGGACCGTAGGCGTGTTCCTGCTCGTTGGCACCATTGTCGCGACCATCGTCAACGGGCTCGCGGTGACCGGAACACCCGCGCTCTTCTACGAGGGCGGGATCCTCTTCGGCCAGATGTTCGTCGCGATATTCGTGAGCTGCACGGCGATGTATCTGCTGGGTCCCCGCATCAGCCGGGTCGGCCGGGAGCGGGGCTGCGTGACGCAGGGAGAGCTCTTCGCGACCCGCTACCGGTCGCGCACCCTCCTGGGGCTCACCGGCGCGCTCGGCGTGCTCTCGATCTTTCCCTTCCTCGCCATCCAGCTCGTCGGCATCGGGAAGGTCGTGTCCGCGACCACCCGTGGAGCGGTCCCGGTGGAGCTGGCCGTCCTCTTGTGTGCCGCCTCTGTCGGCATCTACGTGTTCCAAGGAGGCGCCCGCGCAGCCGTGTGGACCGACGCCATACAGGGCTGCATCGCGTTCGCCTTTCTGGGCTTGTCCGCACTGCTCTTCGCGCAGTGGACGGGTGGCCTCTGCAGCAACATCGAGACGATTACGCGGGTGATGCCGGAGAAGCTGGTCTTCAATCCGTCCAACACGCCGGTCTTCGTCGACAACGTCCTCTCCTGGAGCTTCGCGTTCTTCCTCTGGCCGCACGTCTTCCAGCGCATGTTCATGGCGCGAAGCCCTGCCAGCATCCGACGTTCGGCGGGCCTCTCGCTGCTCGTCTTCAACTTCGTGCTCGTGTGCCTGCTCGTGATGACACTCGCTGCGACCGCCGAACTCTACGGCTCGATCGACGATCCGGACCAGCTCCTGGCCATCATGTTCGAGCGACACCTGCCCGCGGGCGCCGCCGTGTTGACGATCGCCGTCTTCGCCCTCGGCATGAGCACGATGGACAGCATTCTGCTGGCCGTCAGCTCGGCGACGAGCCACGACCTGTCGACAGGCCTGTTGAGGCGAAGCCCGGCGGGCTCCACGAGCCTCCGCCGAGAGCGATGGCTCACGATGGGCGTCCTCTTGCTGGCGGCGCTCTTCGGGCTCACCGCCATCGGACGAGATGCGATCACTCCCTGGGTCACCCTGGGCGCCAGCATCGCGACGCTCCTTCTGTGGCCGCTCCTCGGAACGCTCGTCTGGAGGCGGGCACCGGCTGCGACGGTCGTTGCCGCGATGATCCTGGGCTTCATCGCCATCTGCGTCACCCGATTCACTGCGGCCGGCAGTTGGCTCCCCTTCGGCTTCGCGACCACCGGCTTTCTCGTCGCAGGCTCGGTGTTCATCGTCGGGAGCCTGTTCGCGTCGCGTGCCGCCACGCTCTCGACGGGAGCTGGATAGGGCCCCCGGAGCCGCGCCCTCCCCGACACGGAGCGTGCGACGTGCTCCCAGCGGAAGCTGGTGACACATCGGGCTGTGTCGGCTGGTCAAGGGCCGCTGTGAGTGGGGCATGCCGGGATGCGTCGTCTCACACGGCTTCGTACTGCAGCAGTGTCTCCGCGCTGGCGAGGATGGCGTCGTCGGAGGGGATCAGGTCGCGGCCCAGCAGCTTGCGGACCTTGTCCGAGGCGAGGATCCGGCGCTTGCCGAGCTCGGAGGCGATCGTCTTCATGTCACCGCTCACGAGGGCAAGAGCACGCACGAGAAGGTCGGGCATGCGCCGGTTCGGGATGCGGCGGTCCGGGTACGCGTTCTGCAGGGTCCGGGCGATGTCCTCGAGAGTCCGGAAGCCATCGGCCACGATGTAGCGCTCGCCCACGGTCGCCGGGTCGTTCATCGCCGCGATGTGCGTGGCAGAGACGTCGCGCACGTCCACGAGCTGCAGGCCCGCGTCGGGGAGCATGGGGAGCTTCCCGCCGAGGATTCTTGCAACGATGTCCACCGAGGTCTTCACCTGGGCGCTCCGGATCGGCCCGAGAACGGCCACGGGCTGCACGGTGGTGAGCTCGATGCCCTGGCCTTCGCTCGCGACGTAGTCCCAGGCTGCGCGCTCGGCGATCGCCTTCGAAGCGACGTAGGGCCGACAGTCGGCGGTGTGGGTCGGATCGGTCCAGTCGTCCTCGGTGAAGCGCTCCGGCAGCGGACCCCGCACCCCGTACGCGACGGCCGCTCCGGAGGAGGTCTGCACCACGCGACGCACGCCCGTCTCCCGGGCCGCGCGCAGCACGCGCAGGGCGCCGTCGCGCGCCGGTCGGATCAGCTCGTCGGGATCCCTGGGCACCGCCATCGGGAAGGGAGAGGCCAGGTGATGCACGACGTCGACGCCGTCCACGGCCTCCCGCCAGCCGGAGTCGCCCTCGAGGTCGGCCTCGACGAGCTCGATCTCGGCGGCGCGCTCGGTGTGTGCCGCGAGCGCGCGCCGCAGGGCCTCGCCCTTGGCAGCCGAGCGAACGGTGCCGCGGACGCGATGGCCCTCCTCCAGGAGGTCGAGAACGAGCTGCTGGGCGATGAATCCGGACGCGCCGGTGACGAGGATGGTTGCCATGGAGGTGCTCCTGTGGCTCGAGGGTGAAGTTTCCGACCGGTGGTCATTAAATAAATGACCGATGGTTGGTTGTCAAGAGCCCTCGAGAACCGGATAATCCAGCGGCATGGAACGCCCGGCCCGGCCCCGTTATCAGCGCGCCCGCCGTGACGCCGAGAAGGCCGAACGGCGCCGGGACATCCTGGCCACCGCAGCCTCGCTGCTCCGGACCTCTCGCTTCGAGGACTTCTCGATGGGCGTTCTCGCCCGGAAGACCGGAATCGCGAAGGGCACCCTCTACCTGTACTTCGAGACCCGGGAGGAGGTTCTGCTCGCCGTCTGGGTCGAGGCCCTCTCTGCGTGGGCCCGCGACTTCGAAGGCGGGCTGACGAGCGGTATGGACGATCGCGGGTTCGCCGCGTGGTTCCGGGAGACCGCTCGCAAGGATCCGAACTTCCTGACCCTGCGCGCCCGCCTCGAGAGCGTGATCGAGCACAACGTCGGTCTCGAGCAGCTCGTCTCCGCCAAGCGGGCGATGCGCGACCTGCTGGCCGACCTCGCACCCCGGGTGGAGGAGACGCTCGGTCTGGCGGCCGGGAGCGGCGGCCCCCTGCTCCACTCGCTCGCCGCGCTCCTGGTCGGGCACGAGCAGTCCTCGGTGGGACCGGCCACGACGAGCATCGAGCTCCCGCCGGACGTCGCCGACTTCATGCGTCTCCACGCGGAAACCGACGTCTTCGGGATCTGCGCGCCGATCCTGATCGCCGGCCTGCGCGACCGCTCGCACGACTCGCCCTGAAGCCGGGCGCCGACCCGTCGGCGCGCGAGGTCACGTGACGCGGACCACCGCCGTCCCGGGACCGCTCCACACCGGGTTCGAGCAGTTGACTCCCCGACCGCAGATCCTATTTTTCCACGATATGGTTGAAAAAACAAGGGGCCGACCGCGGAAGACAGCGGAACGGAGGGCGCAGATCGTGGCCGCCTTCCTCGAGCTCGTCGGGCGCGACGGGCTGGCCAGGGCCTCGATGGCGAGAGTCGCGAAGGAGCTCGGGCTCGATCGCACGACCCTGCACCACTACTTCCCCAGCCGCGACGAGCTCGTTGCAGCGGCCATGGAGCAGGTCATCACCGCGTACCGGCAACAGATGGACGCGCTCGTGGCCGAGCCCATGGATCGGGAGGAACGCACCCGGAGGCTGCTCGATCACGCGTTCAGCGAGGACTTCAACGACCTCCGGCTCTCGAACGTCCTCGATCAGTTCTCCCGGGCCGCGGCAGAGGATCCGGGCGCTCGTGCCCAGCTGCGGCGTGCCTACCGGGCTTTCGAAGACGTCGTCCTCTCCGAGCTCGAGAAGCACTACCCCCGCGCTCCCTCGGCGGAGATCCGGCGCGTTGCCTACACGATCGCGCAGCTGAGCGAGGGGGCCTCCGCGTTCGCGGACATGGGCCTGGGGCCCGGTCGGGTCGAGGCGGCACGAGAGACGGCGGAGCAGCTGGTGCGGCAGCTCGAGCGAACGAGCCGCTGAAGCGACTGCGAATCCGAGCCTCCCGGGAAGGGACCGGGAGCATGAGCGGGGAGCATGAGTATGAGTCTGGGTATGCGAACGGAGATCGAGTCCTTCGAACGCGACGTCGATACCGCAGAGGTGGTCGCGGCGCTCCAGCGCGACGGTGCCGTCGCCGTGCGAGAGCAGGTAGATCCCGAGGTCGTCGATCGGGTACTCGCCGACCTGCGCGAGCCGTTCGACCAGGAGGGCCAGCGCAGCCAGGACGTCTTCAACGGCTTCAAGACGCTCCGTCTCAACGCGATCCTCGCCCGCTCACGAGCCTCCGCCGAGCTGGTCGGTCATCCCCGCGTCATCGAGGTGGCGGACGCGATCCTGCTGCCCCACTGCGTCAACTATCGGATCGGAAGCCTCACGGCCATCGAGATCCACCCCGGCGAAGAAGACCAGACCCTCCACACGGACGACGTGATCTATCCGATCCGGATCCCCGGGGTGGAGTGGCAGGTGAGCGCCATGTGGGCACTCACCGATTTCACCGAAACGAACGGTGGCACGCGCGTGGTCCTGGGCAGCCATCAGCGCAAGATCCTCGTACCCGAGCGGCTCATGAAGCCGAATCCGGTCGCGGCTGCGATGCCCAGGGGCTCGGTGCTCTTCTACCTGGGCTCGACGATGCACGGCGGCGGCGCCAACCAGTCGACGGCCCCGCGCGCGGGCCTCATCAACACCTACGCGCTCGGGTGGCTGCGTCAGGAGGAGAGCCAGTACCTCGCGGTTCCGCGTGAGATCGCCGAGAGCTATCCGGAGGAGATCCGACACCTGATGGGGTACCGGAGTCACGGCCTGCTCGGGGGCTGATCCCGAGGATGGGGAGAGGCGCCACCCCGCTCCGGGTCGGATCCTGCACAGGCGACGGGGCTCGCGCGCTCGCGAAGCGGCCGATAGCCTCGGCCCCATGAGGGGGTGCCGGAGCCTGCTGTGTCGACTCCTCGTGGCGTCCGCCCTGGTCTCGTGCCTTTCCTTCGCCGAGGCACCGCGGGCCGACGACCGCCCGCACGCCCACGCAGCGGAAGAGGTCGAGACCATCGTCGTCACCGCGACGCCGCTCGAGACGGCGACGTCGATGCAGACGGTCCCTTCGGAGGACTTCGAGCTGCGACCGCTCGAGAGCGGCGGGCAGATGCTCGAGGCGATTCCGAACGTGCTGACCGCGCAGCACACGGGCGGCGGCAAGGCCGAGCAGTACTTCCTCCGTGGCTTCGATGCCGACCACGGAACCGACCTGGCCGTCTACTTCGACGGCGTGCCCGTGAACCTGCGCGGCCATGCCCATGGCCAGGGCTTCCTCGACCTGCACTTCGTGACCCCCGAGACCATCGACCGGATGGACGCGACCAAGGGGCCGTACGACGCCCGCTACGGGGACTTCGCCACCGCCGCGGTGATCGAGTACGTGCCTGCCATCGCCTTCGACCGCTCCCAGCTGCGGCTGAGCTACGGCGAGTTCGACACCTTCCGGGCGGTGGGCGTCCTGTCTCCACGGGTCGGTCCCTTCGAGGCAGGCGGGCCGGCCCGAGGCTTCTTGTCCTTCGAGGCCTACCACACGGACGGGCCCTTCGAGAACGACGAGAACCTGTGGCGCTACTCGGCGTTGGCCCGGGGCGAGGTCGACCTGAGCCCGGAGCTGACGCTCTCGGGTCACCTGCTCGGCTACTACGCGGACTGGAACGCCTCGGGGTTGATCCCGAAGGATCTCGTCCAGGACGGCACCATCGACCGCTTCGACTCCCTCGACCCCAGCGAGGGCGGCGATACCACCCGCGTCCAGGGCAAGCTGCAGCTGGACTGGTACCCGCTGCCGAACGGCCACCTCAGCGCCAACGCCTACGTGTCCTACTACGACTTCGAGCTGTTCTCGAACTTCACCTACTTCCTGGTCGACGACCCGCCCGGCAGCGGCGACGGCATCGTGCAGCGCGACCGCGACCGGGTCTACGCGGGCGGGCGCGTCGAGTACCACCACACTCCCGAGGCGCCCTTCCCGATCCGGCTACGCGGCGGCTTCGAGACCCGCTACGACGATGCGCGCGTCGTCCTGGCCGATCAGACCAACCGGCGCGTGACGGACAAGACGCGCGACGAATCGCTCGAGACCTTCTCCCTGGAGCCCTACCTCGAGGCCGACGCCGAGCTGCTTCCCTGGATCGTCGCGAACGCCGGCCTGCGCTTCGCCTGGTTCCGCTTCGACGGGCGCGACCAGCTCGCCGGCCGCGGCCTGGGGTCCGAGAACGAGACCCGCTGGCTACCGAAGCTCAACCTGACCCTGACCCCCTTCTCCGAGGTGGGTCCGCTCCCCGTCGACGTCGACGGAATCCGCAACCTCGCGCTCTTTGCGAACTTCGGCCTCGGCTACCACAGCAACGACGGCCGAGCCGTACTCGATCCCGACCCCGGCACGAACGGCGACGCGCTGCCGCGGGCCACGGGCGCGGAGGCCGGCGTCCGAACGCGGCTCTGGGAGCGGGTCGACGTCGCACTTGCCGGCTGGTGGCTCAACCTGGACGACGAGCTCGTGTTCGTCGGCGACGAGGGGACGACCGAATCCGCCGGAGAGACCAACCGTCTCGGGGTCGAGTTCGCAGCCACCGTGCAGATCCTCGACTGGTGGTACGCCCGCGGCGACGTCGCGTACACGTCGGCCCGCCTCGACGACGACGACGTGCCCCTGGCCCAGGCGCCGCGATTCATCGCCAAGGCCGCCACCGGCGTCCGCTACGAAGGCTTCGCGGCGGAGCTCAACCTGCGGCACCTGGGTGAACGCTACGCGACGGACGAACGTCCGGGCCCCAAGCTGTCGGACTACACGGTGCTCGACTTCGCGGCCCGCTACCGCTGGGGCTTCCTCGAGCTGGGCTTCGCCGTCGAGAACCTGACGGACACGAACTGGAACAGCTCGGAGTTCTTCTACGAATCGCGGCCGATCGAGAACGGCACGGCCTCCGAGGACTTCCACTTCAGTCCGGGAAACCCGCGCAACGTCCGAGCCTGGATCACCGGCTACTTCTGAGCCGATCGAGCGATTCCCGAAGCCGAGACGTGACCGCCCGCGCCGGGCCCGGGTATGCTCGCCGGCTGTCATGCTCGGCCTGCTGGTCGTCCTCGGAAGCCTGGCACTGCTCGACAGCCTCACCGTGCTGCCGCTGGCCATCCCGTTGCAGCTCGCGTTCCTCTCGAGCTCCCGTCCTCATGCGGCCTGCGCTGCCTTCATGGCCGGACTCGTCGCGGTGTACCTCCCGATCGGTGTCGCCCTCGCGCTCGGGCTCGATGCGATCCTCGATCGCGTCGAGCCGGCCCTGCAGGCCCTCATCCACCACCCCGGCACGATCGACCTCGTCCTGCAGCTGGCGCTGGGCACCGCGATGCTGGTGTTCGGCTGGAAGCTCGCCCGGTCGCGCGAGGGCGAAGAGGACGACGCCGGCGGCGCCGGTGTCTCGCCGGGCGGCGCGTTCGCGATGGGTGCTGGCGCGATGCTGGTGGGCCTGCCGGGTGCCCTGCCCTACTTCGCCGCGGTGGACCAGATCCTCCGCTTCGACGTGGACGGCGTCGCCGCCGTGGGCGCGCTGTTCTACTACAACGCCGTCTTCCTGGCCCCGGTCGCAGCGCTGCCCCTGCTCCGCGCCCTGCTGGGTGAGCGCGTCGACCCGCTCTTCGAACGACTCGCACCGCGCGTGAAGCGTGGCGGGCACTGGCTGATCGTGGCCATCCTCGGAACGCTCGGGGCCGTCGCCGTGGTCGACGCGATCGGCTGGCTGCTCGGCCGGCCCGTGCTGCCCCTGCCGCCCGCACCTCCCGCCTGACCGGGCCACGAGGGCGAAGAACGCCCGGCGAGCTCACTCCGCCGCGCTCCCCGTAG
>JANQSB010000700.1 GCA_028284295.1 Myxococcota bacterium
GCTGCCCCGAGGTGCCGACGCGGTGGTCCCCGTGGAGCACACCGACGCCGGCGACGAGTCGGGAACGGCGTCCGTCGTCGTGCGCCACCCCCGTGTGCCCGGTGCCGCGGTCTCCTTCGCGGGCACCGACATGGGCAGCGGCGAGACGGTGCTCTTCGCGGGCACGCAGCTCAGCTCGCGCGAGACGGGTCTGCTGGCGGCGATCGGTCGCGCGCGGGTGGCGGTCCATCGCCGGCCGCGGGTGGCGATCCTGTCCACGGGCGACGAGATCGTGCAGCCGGGCGAGGCCATGCGGCCGGGACTCATCCACGACAGCAACGGCCGGATCCTGGCCGACGCGGTGCGCGAGCTGGGAGGCGAGCCGGACTTCCGGGGCGCGTTCCGGGACGACGTGCAGGCCCTGCGCGAAGCCCTCGCCGGCGCCCTCGCGGACGCCGACATGGTCCTGCTCTCCGGCGGGACCTCGAAGGGAGAGGGAGACCTGAACGGAGTCGTCGTGGGCGAGCTCGAGCCCGGCGTCGTCGTCCACGGCGTGGCCCTCAAGCCGGGGAAGCCCATCTGCCTCGCCGCCCAGGGAACACGTCCGGTCGTCATCCTGCCGGGATTCCCGACCTCCGCGATCTTCACCTTCCACGAGTTCGTCGCTCCCGTGCTGCGGTCGATGGCGGGGCGAAGCGCGGAACGGCGCGAATTCCGGCGCGCTCGCCTGGCGCTCCAGACCAACTCGGAGAAGGGTCGCCTCGAGTATCTCCTGGTGGGTCTGACGCGTCGGGAGGACGGCGACCTGGCCGCCTATCCCATGGGAAAGGGAAGTGGCAGCGTCACCAGCTTCAGCCGCGCCGACGGCTTCGTGCGGATCGGCCGCAACACCGAGATCGTCGAGGCGGACGCACCCGTCGAGGTGACGCTGATCGGCCGGGAGCTCGCCGTCGCGGACCTGGTCGTGATCGGAAGCCACTGCGCGGGGCTCGATACGATCGCGAGCGCGCTGGCACGCGAGGGATTCCGCATCAAGCTGCTGGCCGTCGGCAGTCAGGGGGGGCTCTCGGCCGTGCGTCGCGGCGAGTGCGACGTGGCGCCCATCCACCTGCTGGACCCGGAGACCGACCGCTACAACGAGCCCTGGCTCGAAGACGGGATGCGGCTGGTTCCGGGCTACCGGCGGATGCAGGGCGTGGCGACGCGTCCGGACGAGACGCGCGAGGTCGATGCTCTGTTGTCCGACCCGGCGTTGCGGATGGTCAATCGCAACCGCGGCGCGGGAACCCGGGTCCTGATCGACGAGCTGCTGGGCGACCGGCGGCCCCCCGGCTTCGCCTACGAGCCCCGCTCCCACTATGCGGTGGCGGCCGCGATCGCACAGAAGCGCGCCGACTGGGGGGTCACCATCGAGACGGTGGCCGAGCAGGCGGGGCTTCGCTTCCGACCCCTGCGCGCCGAGCACTACGATTTCGTGGTTCCCGAGAGCCGTTGGGAGCGGCCCGCAGTCGCGGCCCTGCGGCGTCTGCTGGCCCCCGGCAGCTCCCTGCGAACGGCACTACACCAGCAGGGCTTTTCGTCCGAAGAGGAGGGGCAGGACGGTCTGCGGTGACGGGCGCGTTGCTCGCCCCCGGGGCCCACGATAGCTTTCCAGGACGCGATGCCCGCCAAGTACCCAAGTCCGATTCGAAGCGACGAGACCGTGCCACAGCTTCCCGGCTTGGCCGCTCGCAGCCCGGCTGCGAAGCGCGTCTCGACTCCTGGATCGTGCCCGCCCGTGTCGACCCGGCTCCGCCTCCGGCCGCTTCCCGGCCACGCGTCGAGCCCCGCGCTTCCGGTGCTCCCCCGCGGCACCGCCGTCTGGTAGGAGGCCAAGCCCCCCTTGTCGATCGCTGTCGCCCTCATCCTGATCATCGCCTGCGTGGCGGCGTCCGCCTTCTTCTCGAGCAGCGAGACGGCGCTGCTGCGCCTGCGCAGCCACGAGCTCGAGGAGGAGGTCGAGAACGGCAACGGCCCCGCTGCCGTGGCCGTTCGCGACCTGGTGGCGTCGACCTCGCGGCTGCTCGTCACCATCCTGCTCGGCAACAACGTGGTGAACATCTTCGGAGCCTCGGTGGCGTCGGCGCTGGCCGTCAGGCTCTGGGGGGTCGAGGTGGGGATCGCCGTCGCGACCTTCGGCATGACGGCGCTCATCCTGATCGCCAGCGAGATCATCCCGAAGGCGGTGGCGGCGCGGCACCCGCTCGGAGTCTCGCGCCTGGTGGGGCTGCCCCTCTATCTGCTCCACCAATGCCTGCGTCCGATCCACGCGCTCTTCGACCGGGTGCTCGAGCCCCTGGTCGCGCGCATCACGGGCGGCAAGGGAACGGACTCGGCTCTCTCCTCCGAGGAGGTGCTGCGCCTCGCGCGGATGGCCCGGGAGGGCGAGGAGCAGGGCACGCCGCTCGCCATCATCGGCGCGACCTCCGCGGCCGCCGAGATGTGCGTCGACGAGATCATGGTGCAGCGGACCGAGATTCTCGCGTTTCCCGTCGGCATGTCCCCCGAGGAGCTGCTGGAGACACTGCTGGACGAACGCTACACGCGGGTCCCCGTCTTCGAAGGGAGCATCGACGACGTGCTCGGCGTCGTCCACATGAAGGACATCATCAAGCTGGTCAAGACCAACGGCGGAGACCTGCACAGTGTCCTGAAGCCGATCCTGCGCGTGCCCGCCCGCAAGCCGATCCTGCGCCTGCTGGCCGAGATGCAGCGCTCCTTCTGCCACATGGCTCTCGTCAAGGACGAGTTCGGGACGACCCTGGGTCTCGTCACCCAGGAGGACATCCTCGAGGAGATCGTCGGGGAGATCCGCGACGAGTTCGACTTCGAGGAGCTGCTCACCGTCCGCAAGCTGCCGGGAAACAGCTTCGAGGTCCTCGGGCGGGTGAGCGTGCTCGACTTCAACCGCGAGTCGGGCTGGGAGCTTCCGGCGGAGAAGGGCGACACGCTGGGCGGCCTCTTCTTCAACACGCTCGAGCGCTCCCCGCGTCGCGGGGACCGTGTCCGGGTCGGTGATTACGAGCTCACCTGCGCGGACGTGTCGGGCAGTCGCATCACCCGGATCCGCGTGTCCGAGTGCGTGCCCGAGGAAGACCAGCAGGCGAGCTGACGAACCGTCGTTCGGGGGCTCGGGGGTGTCGTCGGCTACCCTCCGGACCATGCCGCTGGCGGTCACCGAAGTCACCCGGCGTCTGCTGCTCTCCCGGAGTCGTCTGGTGATGATCGGCGTCGGCAGCGTGGCGGCCCTGCTGGTGGTCGGGGCGGGAGTCGTCGAGAAGGGAGAGATCGTCAAGCTCACCACCTGGGACGCCGAGGGTCACGACCAGGTCACCGAGCTGTGGGTCGTCGACCTGCCTTCCGGCATCTGGCTGCGGGCGGCGGTTCCCCGATCGGGGTGGGTGGATCGCATCCGCGAGAACCCGGAGGTGTCGCTCGAGCGCGACGGAGCCTCCCGCCGCTACCTGGCGGCGCCAGTGCCGGACGCGGCGCTGCGGGCCCGGGTCAACCGCGCGATGGCGGTGAAGTACGGGTTGAAGGACCGCCTGTGGTCGAAGATCTCGGACCACGGCGAGAGCGTCCCGGTCCGGCTGGTACCCGCGGACGACGGCACGGTCGCGGCGGGTCCGTGAGCCGTGCTTCGCATCGAGCGACTCGCCGCCGGCGGTGATGGCGTCGCGCGGGACGCCGACGGTCGCGTGGTCTTCGTTCCCCTGACCGCGCCCGGCGACCTGGTTCGCGTCCGAACGGTCGAGCGCCGCAAGCGCTTCGCGCGGGCCGAGCTCGTCGAGCTGGTCGAGTCGGGTCCGGATCGAACGCCGCCGCCCTGCCCCCTCTTCGGACGCTGCGGCGGCTGCAGCTGGCAGCACCTCGCGTACCCCGCGCAGCTCGAAGCCAAGCGGGCCATCGTCGAGGATGCGCTCGCCCGCATCGGTGGATTCGAGCTCTCCGAGGCAATCCCGATCCTGCCTTCCCCCGAGCCCTACGGCTATCGGGTTCGCGCGCGGCTGGTGCAGCAGGGCAAGCGGCTCGGCTACCGGATGCGCCGCTCGCACGCCGTGATCGAGACGGATCGCTGTCCGGTCCTCGACCCGAGGCTCGAGCCGGTGCTCGGGCGGCCGCGCGAGGAGTGGCGCGGCGCGCCCGGCGAGGCCTCCGGCGCTCGGGGCTCTGCCGAGCCTCCCGAGTGGGAGGTGGCGGTGGGCAGCGACGGAGCCGTGCGCAGCGCGCGGACCGGCCGGGCCGGCGCGTCCGTGGACCAGCAGGTGGGAGCCGACCGTCTGCGGGTCTCGCACGGCGTCTTCGCCCAGGCG
>JANQSB010000706.1 GCA_028284295.1 Myxococcota bacterium
GGCCTGGCCGCACTGTGGACCGCCCGGATCGGCGGGGTGCTGGCACCGGCGGCCGTGGCGGCCCACAGTGCGGCCAGGCCGAGGTTTCCGGCCAGGAAGTCGGTGCCCATGCCCTGGCGGTAGAAGGGCAGGGATGCGACGTCGTCGCCGAACACGCGCACCCATCCGATCGCCAGGGCCCGCAGCGCCTCCGGCGCACCCAGCGGCACGGCGAGGGCGACGAACGCCAGTCCGACCGGGAGCCCGGCGCCCAGGGCGAAGAAGGCGATGCCCCGCGGCGTTCCGGCCGGCTGCTCCCGCTCGCGCTGAACCGCGACCGCCAGCCCCAGCGCCTGGGCGGCTCCGGCCGCGACGAAGACCTCGATCTTCGTCAACGCCGTCAACCCCAGCAGGAGACCCGCTCCGAACCACGCCGGGCGGCTGCCGCTCCGCAGGATCCGCTCCCACAAGAGCAGGCCGGCGGAGGCCAGCAGCAGTCCGTGGGTGAGCTCGTGTGCGTAGGGCGCGATGTGGTTGTAGTTGCCGATCCCGACGAACTGGGCGAACCCGAAGAGTGTCACGAAGACGATGGCTCCCGCGAAGGCCGCGCTCCGGCTGGCCATCACGACGAGCAGTCGCCACCAGATCGCCGCGGTCGCCGCCGCCACGAAGGCGTTCGCGACGAAGAGCGTGTCGAGGTGCGCGCCGAAGACCCGGAAGAGGAGCGCGTTCCACCACGGCGAGAGAGGACCGCTGACGGTGACCACGTCGCGATGCAGTACGGCGCCCTCGGAGAGACGCCATGCCACGTAGGCCTCGCGGCCGAAGTCGATGAAGGGATCGGGCCAGATGCGCCAGGTCCACACCGCCATGGCGGCAGCCGCGGCGGCCACCCCCGCCAGTGCCGCGCCGCCGAGACGTGCGGGGCCCAGGACGGTCGGCCCCTTCAGTCCGCGTCTCCGCCACCCGACACGGCAGCCACCAGGGCGAGGTCCCCCGCGCGTACGGAGCTCGTGTCGAACTTGCGCGCCGACGAGGCCATGCGGGTCAACGCTGCGCCCAGGGTCATGGGTGGCTTCGTGTCGCCCTTCTTGGCGCGATGGAAGCGGACGGGGTTGATCCGCGCGACGACGTAGTTGCGCAGATAGGGCGACTTGAAGCCCTTGTCCTGCAGCTCGGCGACGATTCGTTTGACCTGCGCGTCGATCTCCACGAGGCGCGCGCTCATCCCTTCGCGCTCGCGCAGGCTGGCCGGAAGGGTCTTGGTGCCGAAGCGTTCGACCTTCTTGAGGAAGGGACTGTAGGCCCCGCCTGCGAAGCGTCCGTTCTCCTCGTAGATGATGCCCAGGGTCAGGAGCTCGGGGGCCTCGAACTCCGTCGCGTAGTCTCCTTCCTTCTTCCGGGGCGTACGTCTCGCGAGCTCGCGGGCCATGCGGATGACCTCGAGCGACCGGTCCTTCAGGTTGTGGGCCTTCTCTGTGTTCAGGGCGAGGATGCGGAACGCCAGACCCTCGTCCGGGGAGACCAGTGCCGTGATCTGTCTCAGGCCCAGCACCTTCGCGGCCGCCAGGCGGTGTCGGCCGTTCGGCGTCCACAGGCGTCCGTCCTCCCCGCGGACCACGATCAGCGGATCGAGGAAGGACCCGCTCTCCTCGATCTTCTGGGCCAGGCGCTTGGTGTGGGTCGGGGAGAGGTTGCGCTGGAAGGGAGTCGGCTCGACGGCCGTGATCGGCAGGGAGGCCAGCAGCATCGGCCGCCCGGGAAGGGGCTCGCGGTAGGCCCCGAGCCCGGTACCGCCGGCCGCTTCGATCTCGGCGCGCAAGGCGGAGAGCTCCGGCGCGTCCAGCTCCAGTCGCACCTCGTCGCTCGCGAGACCCCGCTTGCCCGCACTCGGGGTCAGCCGCTTGCGGGCGGCTCCGGACTTCTTGCGCACGGCGCTCCGGCGGGCACGTGCCGCCGAGACCTTCTTGCCCGCCTTCTTCGCGGTGCCGCGGGTGCTCTTCTTGCGAACGGTCTTCTTCGCGGCCATCGCCCGAGCGTAGCAACGCGACCGGGCTGACGGCCTCAGGCCGTGTCCAGCATCTCGCGGAGGGTGGCCAGCAGGGTCTCGTCGTCGAAGGGCTTCTGCAGGAAGCGGCCGTTCGGAACGGCGCTCTCGGGAGTGGACTCGCTCTGGCCGGGGTGGCCGGAGAGGAAGAGCACCTGCAGTCCCGGTCTCAGGGTCTGCAGCTTGGAGGCCAGGGCGATGCCTCCCATGCGAGGCATCACCACGTCGGTGACCACCAGATCGATCGCGGGGCCCTCGTTCTCGGCGAGGGCCAGACCCGCCACGCCGTCCTCGGCCTCGAACACACGGTACCCGTGGCCGCGGAGGGTGCGCGCGAGCAGACGCCGGACGGCGGGCTCGTCCTCGACCAGCAGGAGCGTCTCCGAGCCGGGCGCGGCCTCACGGGCGGCGGGCGGCTCCAGCACCTCCCGCGCGGCACGCGAGACCGGGAGCAGGACGCGGAACAGGGTGCCGCGACCGATCTCGCTCTCGACCGCGATCGCGCCTCCGCACTGCTGGACGATCCCGTACGCGGTCGCGAGCCCGAGCCCCGTGCCTTCGCCGAGCTTCTTGGTCGTGAAGAAGGGCTCGAAGATCCGCGCCCGGGTCTCCGCGTTCATTCCCTCGCCCTGGTCCCGGACCGAAAGCTCGGCGTAGAGACCGGCCTGGGGCAGGCCCAGGCTCCACGCGTCGCGCGTGTTGAGCTCGCGTCTCGAGGAGGAGAGCATGAGGCCGCCTCCCTCGGGCATCGCATCCCGCGCGTTCACCACGAGGTTGATCAGCACCTGACGCAGCTGGGTGGGGTCGGCCTCGACGTAGTCCCCCGGTGCGTCGGAGCGGATGCGGAAGTCGATCGAGCTGGGGAGCAACGGCTTGACCAGGTCTCCGACCGCTGCCAGGACCGTGCCCACCTCGACGTTCTGGATCGCGACAGGGCTTCGCCGAGAGAAGGCCAGGAGCGAACGGGTGAGCTGGGCGCAGTGCTCTGCGGAGCGCTGGAGGTCGGCCAGGGCGTCGCGAAGCTCGGCGTCCTCGACGGGCAGTGCACCCGCCACGAAACGGGCGTTCCCGAGCATCACCGCCAGGTGGTTGTTGAAGTCGTGGGCGATTCCGCCGGCCAGGGTGCCGACCGCCTCCATCTTCTGGGACTGGAGCAGCTGGATCTGGCTCCGCTCGAGCTCCACCTCGGCCTGTTCACGGCGCAGGGCGCTCACGAAGATCTCTCCCACCAGGCGCAGCAGGGTGACCGTCTCGGGCGACCAGACGCGCTCGCCGCGCAGGGTCTCGAAGCCCATCAATCCCAGCAGGTGTCTTCCGGAGAGGAGCGGGATTCCGAGGAAGGAGCGAACGCCCCGCGCCTGCAGGTCGGCGCGCTCGTCCGTCGCCTCGGGCGGCAGCTCGGACAGGCTCGCCAGTTGAAGCTCCTGCCCTCGCCGGAAGCCCGACAGGGCCCACGGGAAGCCGGCGCCGTCGCTCGGCTGCGGCGCGGCGTCGGGAACGCCGGCGCGGCTCCAGGTGCAGCTGCGCTGGGTGGCCTCGCCTCGCGGGTCGAAGCTGAAGATCCAGCTGCGCTCGGCACCCGCCAGGGCTGCGGCCAGGGCCAGCTTGTCCTGGATCGCATCGGCTGTGCGTCGCGGCTCGAGGTCCAGGAAGTGGCGGGACAGCTCGGCGATCTGTTGCTCGCCGGCGATCTGCTGCTCGAGCTTCCTTCGGTCGCGTTCTCGCGTGGTGACGTCGCGCAGCACGGCGACCAGCCGGGCCTCTCCACCGGGCGACGCGAAGCCTCGCGCGGTGATCTCGATGTGGGACTCGCCGCCATCCGGGCTTCCCAGGCGGAAGACGACCGGGGTTCCCATGACTCCGCACAGCGCGGCCTCGATCAGCTCGCCGACGAGCTCGCGGTCTTCCGGATGCGCGAGCTCGTAGAGGTCGCGACCTTCCAGGGCATCGCAGGCCTCTCCCACCAGCTCCGCGAAAGCCGGGCTGGCGTAGAGGATCCGTCCCTTCGTCGACAGCTCGCAGATCGAGTCCTGCGAGTTCTCGGCCAGGGCGCGGAATCGCGCCTCGCTCTCGAGCAGCCGGGTGGCGTTGCGCTTGCGACGCAGCGCGCTGGTGAAGAGCTCGGCGACCAGGCGCATCAGGGTCACCTCGTGCTCGGACCAGTCGCGCGCCTGCTCGACGCAGTGCAGGCCGAGCACCCCGATCAGGCTGCCGCGCGAGAGCACCGGCACCAGCAGGTAGGACCTGATTCCGGAAGCGAGCATGGCCTCGCGCTCGGTGGCGAACTCGTCGCCGAGCGCGGCGACCGCCGGGATGCGGATGATCTCTCCCTCGAGCAGCTTCGCGGAGAAGCCGCGGTAGCGCTCGGCTTCCGCGTCGGTCGGCGTCATCGACGCCGCCGCGCCGCTCTCGGCGCGCCACTCGAAGAAGTAGGGACGATTGCGTCGCAGCTCCGGAAGGGAGAGCAGGAAGGAGCGGTCGGCGCTCCCGATCTTCGCGATGGCGGCGAGTCCGGTGTCGATGACGCCGTCGATGTCCTCGGTCTCCGCCGACAGGAAGCGGCGCGACAGGTCGGAGATCAGCGCCTCGAGCTGCAACCGGGCCTCGAGCTCGGCGTTGCGCGCCAGCTGCTCGCTGACGTCGCGCAGCAGGGTGACGTAGCGGCGGTCGCCGGCGCGGGTCTCGTAGTTGCGGCCCAGCACGTCGACGCTGCGCCATTCGCCGCTGCGGTGGCGGAGCCGCAGGATGCCGCTGTCGGGCTGGGTGTCTTGCGCATCGGGGCGTCGATGGGCGTCGCGATCCGCGGGGTGGATCAGCTCGCTGACCGCGACGCCGATCAGCTCGTCCTCGCCATAGCCGAGCAGCTGGTAGAGCTGCGGGCTGGCGTACACGATGCGACCGTCGTCGCCGGACTCGCAGAGCGCCACCTCGAGCTTCTCGGACAGCGCATCGAATCGCTCGGCAGCCTCGCGTCGCGCCGCCTGGGCCTCTCGTCGCCGGAGGACGCTGAGGAAGACCTGCCCGATGAGCTGCAATCGCTCGATCTCGCGCCGGCTCCACACCCGGTTGCCTCGCACGCAGCGGACGTCGAGACAACCCACGAAGCGGTCCTCGCCCAGGATCGGGATGCCGAGGTAGGAGCGATTGTCGTAGTCGAGAAGGCTCTCGCGCTCCGCCGCCGCGTCGTCGGGCAGCTCCTCCACCCGGGGCAGATTGACGACCTGGCCCTTCAACAGGCGCGAGGTGATCCACCGGTAGCGGCCATAGTCGTCGTCCTGCACGCGGATCGGCTCGATCCCGGGAGCCGCCCAGGTGTAGCGATCGACCCCGCCGCTGGGATGGACCCAGGAGAGCTGCGCCCGGTCGGCGCCCGACTCCTTGGCGGCCGCAGCCAGGGTGTCGGTGATGCCGTCCTCGAAGTGGTCGGGGTCGAGGGAGAGGAGGCGCCGCGACAGCTCCGAGATGCGGCGCTCGGCTTCGAGCTGCTCGCGCAGCTCGCCGGCGTCGCCTGCGTTCGGGTCCAGCCGAAGGCCGGGCTTGCGCTTCTGGGCCTCGGGCATGGATCGCTACGCGCTCCTGGTCGGTGTGTCGGG
>JANQSB010000708.1 GCA_028284295.1 Myxococcota bacterium
CCGCTGGCAGCTCACCGCATGATGGCGCAGGGAGGCCCCCGAGGAGAAGGCCCGTCTCTCGCGATTCCCCGCGGAGGGCTCCGGAGCGGGATGTCGCGCCCCTGTCGCCTGGCCGACACTTCGCGGGCCCAGGTGGGGAGAGTTGCGCATCGAGTACCATCCGCGCCATGCCGCTCGAGCGACCGGTCTGGCTCCGCCCTGCGCCCCAACTCGACGGCTTCCTCCACCCCGCCTTCGCGCGGGTCGCCGACGTCCTGCGGCAGCAGCTGGCCCTCTCGCCGGGCGGAGCGGCCGTCTGCATCTACCACCGGGGCGAGCCGGTGGTGGACCTGTGGGGTGGCATCCGAAACGCCTCCGGACAGCCCTGGGAAGCGGACACCATGTCGCCCAGCTTCTCGACCACCAAGGGCGTCGCCTCCACCCTGATGCACGTGATGGTCGACAAGGGCCTCGTCGACTACGACGAGCGGGTCTCCAAGTACTGGCCGGAGTTCGCCCAGATGGGCAAGCAGGCCATCACGGTGCGGCAGGTGCTGTCGCACCAGTCGGGGCTCTACCACATCCGGCAGATGGTCGACCGGGCCGAGCGCATGCTCGACTGGGAGTACATGATCCGCGCCATCGAGCGGACCGAGCCCATGCACCCGCCGGGCGAGCGCACCGGCTACCACGGTCTCACCTACGGCTACCTGGTCGGCGAGATCCTGCAGCGCGTGAGCGGACGCTCCTTCGCCGAACTGGTGCACGACGAGCTCGTCGAGCCCTTGCAGCTGGACGGCATGTACGTCGGGGCGCCGCGGGAGGAGCTCTACCGCGCCGCCGAGCTGATCTGGCCCAAGCGGAACATCGTCCAGCCCGTCCTGCCTCGCGGGCTGACGCGGCGCATCCTGCGCGCCAGCGCGCCGGCGCTCGACTTCGGCGCTCGTCAGATCGGGGTCGAGCTGGACGTCGAGAGCATCCTCGACTCTCTCGCACCGCGGGGGATCGGCAGCTTCGACTTCAGCGCCTCGAAGACGCTGCGCGCTTCGATCCCGGCCGCCAACGGTCTCTTCACGGCGCGGTCCCTCGCGCGAATGTACGCCTGTCTGGCCGCCGGAGGTGAGCTCGACGGCGCCGCGCTCGTCTCCCGGCGCACCCTGCGTCGGGCACTCCGTCGACAGCGACACAGTGGCAATCTCGCCGTCATCCCCTTCGACATGCGCTGGCGCCTCGGCTACCACGGCGTCTTCACCACCCAGGGCAGCCCGCGCAACGGCTTCGGGCACTTCGGATTCGGTGGCTCCGGAGCCTGGGCCGAGCCCAAGCGCGAGCTGGCCGTCGCGCTGATCGTCAACTCCGGGTTGGGCACGCCCTTCGGCGACCTGCGCATCGCACGGATCTCTGCCGCCGCGCTCACGGCGGCCGATGCTCGCGGCCGTTCCCGGCGTCGGCGCAAGACGAGCGCGCCGCGCGCCACCGCGTCGGAAGGGCAGGCACCGGCGTAGCGCCCGGAGCCTGCGCGCGTCAGGGCTCTCTCGGCGCCGTTCCCTCTCGCGCCTCGGCGCGGTACAGCCGGTCTCCGGGCTCGCTTCGGCTGGCGCGGCCCGTCAGGACTTCGCCCACGCCGACCACGGCGCCGTGGGCCGCCGTCTCGGCGGCGGCCCGGCCTCCGTCGTCGCCCGCGTACTTGCGCTCGCGCCGGGCTCTCGCGGTCCGGTACTCGTCCGAATCGTGCGGGACGTGGACCAGCCGGCCGTCGACCCGTCGGGAGTCGATCCGGATCACCACGCGGTCGTCCTGCTCGATCTGTCGGGGCCAGCGGTCGAGTCGGCCGTCGATGCAGTCGAGGTCGCACGCGACGTAGGGGGCTCCTTCGTGGACGCTGAACCAGAGCGTTCGGGAGCTCCGGGCGCCGACGATCTCCATCTCGAGCTCGTGCAGCGTGTCCAGGGACTCCCAGTCCACGCTCTCGAAGGCGACCTGCTCGCCCGAGCGGAAGGGGCCCCCGGCGAAGACCCAGACGGGACCGTCCGCTCGCGCGAGCCAATGGCTTCCGGCGAGGAGCACCAGCCCGATCCCCCCGGCGACCCCGGCGAGGCGCGTCAGCCCACGCTTCCGTGAGGAGTCCGCCACGCCTCAGTCCTCCGGCTCGCTCTCGGCGGGCTCCTCGGCCGTGTCTTCCTCCGCGGGCCCGGCGTCGGAGAGGATCACGTCGTGGAGGATCGACCAGCGCTTCTTCTTCTCGTCGGCCGACTTCCCCTGGATCCAGTGCCGGAACAGCTCGTCGATCCGGCCCTGGCTCTGCTGCATCAGGATCCAGGTGTCGACGAAGGCCTTCAGCACGGGCTGTTCGCGCGGCAGCGGGTAGCTGATCGGGACCTCGATGAAGCCCGGGCCCGGCACGGCCACCGTCATCGAGGGATACACCAGGGTCCAGGCCGCGCCGGCTTCGGCGGTGAAGAGCAGCGCGTCCCCCTGGGTGTTGCCGCGCATGTGGGATCGCACGTCCGCGAAGGGCTTGATGCGCGCATTCGGCAGCAGGGAGCGCAGCAGCGGTACGTAGTGATCCGTGGGCGGCACCAGGATCTCCAGCTTCTCTCTCTCGCGCAACAGCTCCCAGCTGGAGAACTGATCGCGCTCGTGATCCGTCACCAGGAAGGCGAGGTGGTTCGTCATGTAGGGAACGGACATGGCGAAGTCGCGGGTGCGATTCGGCGTGAGCGCCATGCCGGACATCGCGATGTCGCAGGTCGCCCCGTCCAGGTGTCCTTGCAGCTCCTTTCGCGGGATGCGCACGAAGGAGACCTCCACCCCGAGCTCCTCGGCCAGGTCGTAGGCCATCTCGACGTCGAAGCCGACGAGCTCGTTCGAGGAGTTGACGAACGCGTAGGGGAGACTGTCGCTGAAGTAGCAGACCCGCAGCATCCCTTCGCGCTCGATCCGGTCGAGACGCGGCTCCTGCGGCCGGATCGTGGGAAGCGGCGGCGCCTCGGTGGTGAAGCGGGGTGCGGGTTGTCCTTCCGAGAGGCGCATCTCGACCAGGGTCTCGTAGGAGTGGGAGTCGAGATCCAAGAGACGCGAGTAGCCCGTGCGCACGCCCACCAGGACGACGGCCAGGCTCGCGGCCGACACGAGCCCGAAGCGCATCAGCCGGGCGCCCTGGATGCGTATCGAGCCGGACATCGCGAAGGCGCCCAGCAGCGCGAGGGCGACGGTGCACATGGCCGCCACCATGACCTGGAGGCGCCCGGTGATGACGTCGACGGCGAGGAAGATCTGGAACAGGTCGTGGGGGAGGCGCAGCAGGTCGAGCAGGAAGGGGACGGCGACCGAGGTCGCGCCGAAGAAGGAGAAGAGGCCCGTGACGAGGAAGCGCGGCAGCTCCGTCCAGCCGATGCTCGAGCCGCTGAGCCACGCCGCGAAGGGCAGGAAGGCCAGGGACAGCAGCTTGCCGGCGCTGGGGAAGTTGAAGGAGGCCGGCACGATGACGTCGACCGCCGACTCCCCCCGCTCGGGATCGTCGAGCTTCTCGCGGCAGATCGCGCCTGCCTGGCGGGTGAGGATCGGGATCACGATCAACAGGTTGCCCGCCGCGAAGGCCGTGATGATGGGGTCGCGCACCCGGGGGACGACGTCGCGCCAGCGAAGCGGCGTCAGCGCCGATACCAGACCCGGCAGGATGACGAAGGCCAGCAGGAGCGCGAGCAAGGCGTAGACGACGACGTAGACCTGCAGCCGGGCCAGCTCCTCGACGCTGATGGTTCCAGCGGCGGAGGAGATCAGCGCGTAGACGCCGATGGGCGCGAGCCTCGCCACGTAGCCGGTGATGCGGGTGAGCGTGTCCGCCAGGGTGTCGAGCGCTCTCAGCAGGCCCTCCTTGCCCTCCACGGGAATCAGCGCGACGCCGAGGATGGCGCTGAAGAGAACCAGCGCCGGCACGATGTTGTGGCTCAGCGCGTAGATCGGGTTCGAGGGGATGTAGAGGGCGAGGAAGTCGAAGGGCTCGCGCTCCGCGACGAGGGACGAGCTGAAGTAGGAGGCGGCCTCCATGGGTGGCAGGGCCAGGGGAATGGCTGCCACGATGGCCAGCACCAGGCCCCAGACGACGAGCAGGAAGCTCCCTGCGCGCAGCCCCAGGTCGCGTGCGGAGCCGACGTCCAGCTTGCCGAGCGCCCCGACCAGCGACACGAAGATGAAGGGCATGACGGTCATCTGGAGCAGCATGATGAACGCGTCGCCGATGAACTGGAGTCGCGCGGCATCCTCGCCGAAGAAGACGCCGGTGGCGATCCCGAGCAGCAGGCCGAGGAGGACTTGGGTCGAGAGGCTCATGGCGTGGCAGCTTAACCCCGTCTCGCCCCGATCGCGTCGGGCCCGGTGCGCCGTCTCGGGAAATGTTCGATCCTGAAGGCAGACGCGGCGCCCGCAGCGGGCGCGGGAGGTGGAATCCAAGGTGGCGAACGGTCTCCTCCCCCTGCGCGCTCAGCCCGAAGGGCTTCCGTGGCCCACCGAATCCTGGCCGACCGGTGAGCTCGACGAGCGCGTCGACCGAGCCGCGCTGGACGCACTCCTCGACCGGGCCTTCTCCACGCCCGAGCCCGACGATCTCGAACGGACCCACTCGGTCGTCATCGTGCAGGGTGGCCGCCTGGTGGCGGCGCGGGATGCCCACGACGCCGCGCCCGACAGCGCCTTCCATTCCTGGTCGATGGCCAAGAGCGTCACCCAGGCCCTGGTGGGCATCCTGGTGCGCGACGGCCGGGTCGACGTCCAGCAGCCGATTCCGGTGAAGGAGTGGGCGGCGGACGACCCGCGCCGACGCATCACGGTCGACCAGATGCTGCGCATGGTCGACGGGCTGCGCTTCCGGGAGGCCGAGCACCTGGGTGGCGGATCCGTCCGCTACTGGCCCGCCGAAGAGTCCGACGTCATCCCCATGCTCTTCGGGGAAGGCAAGGGCGACGTGGCGGGCTTCGCGTCGACCCTCCCGAAGGTGGCGGAGCCCGAGGAGCGCTGGAACTACAACAGTGGTGGCAGCAATCTGCTCGCCCGGCTCGTCACCGACGTGGTCAGCGACGGCGCATCCGATCCGGCGCTGCGCGAGCGTGCCATGCGCGACTTCATGCAGCGGGAACTCTTCGGCCCGCTCGGGATGCGGACGGCATCGCCGACCTTCGACACGGCGGGCAACTTCGTCGGCTCGAGCCACTGCCATGCGAGCAGCCGCGACTTCGCCCGTTTCGGCTACCTCTACCTGCGCGATGGCATCTGGGAGGACCGGAGGATCCTGCCCGAGGGCTGGGTCGACTACACGCGGACGCCGGGCGAGCGGTCCGAGGGGCTGTACGGGGCCCACTTCTGGACCATTCCCGGCAGCCTCGGTCTCTTCTGCTGCCACGGCATGGGAGGCCAGCGCGTGCTCCTCAGTCCGAAGCTCGACCTGGTGATCGTCCGCCAGGGAAGGACGGCGCCGCACAAGGTCCACAACGTGGAGCGCTACTGCAAGCAGCTGGTCGATGCCTTCCGGCCCACCGCCTCCTGACGCGACGAGCCGTCGAGCCACCCGGCTTCGCCTTCCGTACCCTGTTCGCGAGAAGACGGAGGATCGATGAGGAACTTCGAAGGCCGCGTCGCTGTCGTGACCGGCGCAGCCAGCGGGATCGGACTCTCGGTGGCATCCCGCTTCGCCCGGGAGGGCATGCGCGTGGTCCTGGCCGACATCGAGCGCGAGGCGCTCGAGGCGGCCGTCGCCGGCCTCGAAGCAGCGGGTCACGAGGTGCTGGGCGTCCCCACCGACGTGAGCCGATGGGAGGAGATCCAGGAGCTGGCGGCCCGCACCGTGGAGGCCTTCGGCCAGGTCAACGTGGTCCACAACAACGCCGGCGTCGTTCGCGCCGGGCGCCTGGAAGAGCTGACCCTGGCCGACTGGGAGTGGGTGCTGGGTGTCGACCTGTGGAGCGTGATCTACGGCGTCAAGGCCTTCCTGCCCCGGATCCGCGAGGCCGGTGAGGGTCACATCGTCAACACCGCCTCGAGCGCGGGGCTCCAGTCTTCCCACGAGATCGGTCCCTACAACGTGGCGAAGTTCGGGATCGTGGCGCTGACGGAGACCCTGCAGCTCGAGCTTCTCGCCGGGGACGAGGAGATCCGCGCGTCGGTCCTGTGTCCGGGTGCGATCGCGACCCGCATCACCGAGAGCGAGCGCAACCGTCCGGATGCGGCGACCCAGACCGAGACGAACCAGCGCTTCCAGGAGCTGGCCGGGGGCGTCGTCTCCCGCGGACACAGCCCCGACAGCGTGGCCGATCTCGTGCTGCGAGCGATCCGGGAGCAGGAATTCTGGATCCTGACGCACCCGAAGTGGATCGAGGTCCTTCGGGGGCGGGTCGAGGGCATGGAGGACGGGCGTCGCCTCGTCACGGGCTTCGGTGGCTGAGAAGAGCGAGGTCGCCCTGGTCACGGGTGCCGCGCAGGGCCTCGGGCGCGCGATCGCCGAGGCGCTCCGATCGGCCGGCTACGAGATCGTCGCCTGCGACGTGGACGACCGCGTCGAGGAGCTGCCCGGGCTCTGCTTCGTGGCAGACGTGTCGGAGCCCGTCGACGTGCGCCGGGTCGTCGACGGCACCGTCGAGCGCCACGGCCGCATCGACGTGCTGGTCAACAACGCGGGCGTCGCCCGCGCGACGCGTGCCGGGCAGGATTGGGAGCGCGGCCTTCGCGACTACGAGGCGGTCGTGGGGACCAACTTCTACGGGGCCTTCCTCTTCGGACGCGCGGTGGCACCCGTGATGATCGCGCAGGAGCGGGGCCATATCGTCAATGTCTCGACCGACCACGTCTATCCCGTTCCGGGCGAGCGGGTCTGGGGCCACGGGGGGATGGACCTCTACAACGCCTCGAAGTGGGCCCTCAACGGACTCACCCTCGACTGGGCGACCACCCTGCGGCGCCACGGAGTCCGGGTGAACGGGCTCTGCCTGGGTGCCACCGACACACCGATGTTGCGCGCCTTCGCGGGGGAGGTGGGCGACGAGGTCCAGGCCACCTGGATGCAGCCCGCGGAGATCTGCGCACTGCTCCTGGAGCTGCTCGCCGAGGGTCCGGATGGACGCACCGGTCACAACCTGGGCTGCTGGACAGGCCGACCCCTGCGCCTGGAGGACAGCGTCGAAGCGGGTCACCGACGCTAGCGGGCGAGGATCCCGTCGATGCAGCGGGTCTGCACTCCGTGCAGCGCGTTGCTAGCGCGGCCACCACTCCTGGACGACGGCAGCGAAGATCTGGTGGTAGCGCGCCGTCTTCTCGTCCGCGCCCTCCGGGAGCTCCTGCATCCGGGTGGCCGGGAGCTCGCTCGCCGCGGCGACCGGGTCGACCCACTCGAGGCGCACCGCCTCGCAGGTGTCGCCGATGCGCGGGGACGCCTCCTCGTGATGGTCGCTCACCTGGTGGCGCAGGAAGGCGTGGAAGTCCCGGAAGGAGAGCAGCGAGTAGTAGTGACCCGGCTGGGCTCCGCGCCAGTACTCGTAGCGCAGACAGTCGGGCTCGCTCTCGCGGGTCGTGCGATAGAGGCCTTCCGCGATGGCCTCGAACTCGGCCTCGCGTCCTTCCTTGACCTGGATGTGGGCCAGCAGGGTCGCCATGCACTTCGCCTCCGGGCTTCGCGTCGAAGCGCCAACGGTAGCGGCTGGGGGCGGCCGGGACCGAGGCATCGACGACGGCGCGCAGCCGCGGGTCAGCCCTACAGGAGGTGGATGCGGGTCGCGCCGTCCCAGTCGAGGGCGGATCGCCGGATCGTCTCGAAGAAGCGCCCTTTCGAGCCGCTCACGTCGGAGATCTCGATCACGCTTCCAGGATGCGCGTCGGACTGGAAGTAGGCGAAGCGCCCCTGCTCTCCGCCGATCTGGCCTTCGTGACCGATCTCGTATCCCGCGGAGCCCATGGCTTCGTAGAGTCCCGGGTAGTCGGTGGACCAGAAGGCGACGTGCTGCAGCCCCTCGTGTCCGGAGTCGAGGAACTCGCGGTACATCGTGGGCGAGTCGTCGTGCTGTTGGATCAGCTCGATCTGGAGCTCTCCGGAGTTGGCCAGCGCGATGCTGAGGTCGGGGCTCGACTCCTGGCCCCGATGCCGGAACCAGTCGAGCTTCACCTTCTCGATCAGGTACCAGGGGCCGATGCCCATCGCGTCGATCCAGTGATCGATGGCGGCGTGGATGTCGCGAACCACGTAGCCGTTCTGTCGGATCGGGCCGAGCGGGGGCGCCAAGCTGGGGTCCTCTCGAGGCCGTCGGCGAGCGGGGATCGTAGCCGACCTCGGCAGGGAGCCGGGAGGAGGCACCGCCGCTCCGAGCCGCGGCCTAGGACTTCTCCTGCTGCCGGTACTCCAGCACGTGCTCGCCCAGGGTGATGCTGTCGCCGTGCTTGAGGTCCGTTGCCTGGACCTGGCTGCCGTTCACGAAGCTGCCGTTGGTGCTTCCGAGATCGCGGATCCGGAAGCCCGAGAGACCCAGCTCGATGGTCGCATGGACCCCGGAAAGCGAGTCGTCGGGAAGGCTGAGATCCGCCCCGGCGTTGCGTCCGATCACCAGCTCGGGTCCCTCGATCAGGGTCTCGGTTCCCGCCGCGGCTCCCTCGACGACGACCACCGTCGCGCGATAACGGGCCAGGAAGGCCACGGCGTCGATCCGCTCCTTCTCGATGCGTCGGGTTCCCTCTTCTTCTTCCACCGGCTCGTCTCCTGGGGGGAGGTCCGCTCTCCTCCTCGGTGCCGTCGCGCTCCTGCTTGAGGGTCGTGTGCCCGGGCTCCGTCCGCGGTGCAGGTCTTCCGCTCGCGTTCGAAGGACCGTCCCGCTCGCGCGCAATCGTCGGTCACAATCCCTACCGTTCCCGGGCGACCGCGGAGCAGGTGCCGCGCGCGAGAGTGGAAGTCGATCGCAAGGACAACGGCAAGAGAAACGACACGAGCGGAGGAGAAGACTCGAATGGAGACCATCCTGATCACGGGCGCGAATCGCGGCATCGGGCTCGAGCTGGTGCGCGGCTTCGCGTCTTCGGGGCGCCACGTCATCGCCTGCTGCCGGCAGCCTGCCGAGGCGGGCGATCTGCAGTCCCTCGCCGAGGAGCGCGACAACGTCGAGGTACACGCGCTGGACGTGGGCGACCCGTCATCCGTGGCCGCACTGGCCGGGGTGGTCGGCGATCGCTCCATCGACGTCCTGATCAACAATGCCGGCATCGCGGGCCCGTCCTTCCAGCACCAGGGCCTGGCCGACATGGACTACGAGGGATGGGCCGAGACCTTCGCGATCAACACCATGGCGCCGTTGCGCGTGTTGCAGACGCTGCGGGCCTCGTTGGCGAACGGAGCGAACCCTCGCGTGGTCACGATCACCAGCCAGATGGGAGCCATCGGCCTCGACATGCCGGTGATGTTCGCGTACTGCTCCTCGAAGGGCGCCGTCAACAAGGTCATGCGCCTGGCGGCTCCCGAGCTCAAGCGCGAGGGCATCACCGTCGCGCTCCTGCACCCGGGCTTCGTGCAGACCGACATGGGAGGCCCCGGCGCCGAGATCACCCCCGAAGCCAGCGCCCAGGGGCTGATCTCGGTGATCGACGGGCTGACTCTCGACGACTCGCCCTGCTTCAAGACCTGGGAGGGAAACGACCACGTCTGGTAGGACGGAGCGAGCCCGGTCCGTCGACGTGGGCCTGCGTCTCTCCGGCCGCGTTCAGTCCGACATCTCCCGCAGCACCCGCTTCAGCACCTTGCCCGTCGGGTTGCGGGGGATCTCGTCCAGGAACACCACCTCCCGCGGAACCTTGTGGCGCGCGAGGTGGTCGCGAACGTAGGTCTTGGCGTCGGCCTCGGAGAGCGAAGCGTCCTCCTTCAGCGCGACGAAGGCCTTCAACCGCTGGCCGAACTCCTCGTCCTCGACCCCGATCACCGCGGCCTCGAGGACCGCGGGGTGGTCGGAGAGGAGATCCTCGACCTCGCTGGGGAAGACGTTCTCGCCGCCGGAGACGATCATGTCGTCGTCCCGCCCCTCGACGAAGAGGAGCCCGTTCTCGTCGAAGTGGCCGAGATCGCCGATGGACATCAGGCCGTCGATCTTCTCCTTGGTGCCGCCGCCCGTATAGCCCTCGAACTGGGCGGCGTTACCGACGAAGATGCGCCCGGTGGTGCCGTCGGGCACGGGCTTGCCGTCTTGATCGTAGATGCGGACCGTGGTGCCGAGGGGCGGGCGTCCGGCGGTGCCGGGCGCGGCCCGCAGCTCGGTGGGGTTGGCGATGGCGGTGGCCGACACCTCGGTCGACCCGTAGAAGTTGTAGAGGTTGTCCCCGAACTCGTCCATCCAGCGCAAGGCCAGCTCGCCGGGCAGGGCCGAGCCGCTGCAACCCACGAGGCGAAGCGACGACGTGTCGTAGCGCCGACGGACCTTCGGGTCGAGCGCCAGGATGCGGCTCAGCATGACGGGTACGACGGCCAGCACCTGGACCCGGTTGCGCTCGATGGCCTCGAGCACCCGCTCGGGCTCGAATCGTCGTTGCAGCACGACGGTATTGGCGAAGAGGTTTCCGATCGCGAAGTTGACGAGCCCCCAGGCATGGAAGGTGGGCGCGCACACGAGCATCGTCTCGCCGACCCGCAGGGGCATCCGCTCGAAGAGACCCACCACGGTGTCGAGATCGCTCGTGACCGAGGAGCGGTTCGCTCCCTTCGGCGTGCCGGTGGTGCCGGAGGTGAGGATGGTGGCGCGACCCATCTTCGGCGGCTTGGGGGGTGCGATGGGTGCGTTCTCGCGGACGAGGTCGTCGAGGGATGGCACCGGGGGGTCCGTGTCGCTCCACGACAGGAAGTGCTGCACCTCGCTTCCACCCTGCTCGACGATGGCACTGAACTCCTCGTCGTAGACGAGGGTGCCGGCCCCTTCGCGCTGGAGGACATCGCGCAGCTGGGGGCCTGCGAATCCCGTGTTGAGGAAGAGGGCATCCGCGCCGAGGAGGCTCGTCGCCGACATGGCTTCCGCGAAGCCGCGGTGGTTGCGCGCGAGGATCGCGACGTTGTGGCCGGGGCCGACGCCCGCCGCTCGCAGCCCCTGAGCGATCGAGAAGCAACGGTCGCGGAGCTCGGTGAAGCCGATGGTGCCCTTGTCGTCGATGATCGCGGGCTCGCTTCCGCGGTGGTAGTGGCCTCCCAGCACGCCGATGGCAGAGCTCGGTCCGGCGGCCAGGGCCCCGCGGACGATCGAGACCAGGAAGCGCGGGGAGAGCAGTCCCACGTCGCTCAAGACGCCGAAGGCATGGGCGGCGCGGCCGAGCGGGCCGCGGGACGGGTGCGAGCTTCCGGACGAGGGGGCTGCAGGCATTCGGGAGACCTCCGTGGGCTTCCCCGGAGTCTAGTCCCGGCCGGGCACCCCGCGCTGGCCCGGATTCTGGGGCGTGCCCGTCAGGGGCTCTCGGAGAGGCGGTTCCTGTGCTCGGGCTGCCGCCGCTGCCTCGATCGCGTGCCCTCCAGCAGCTCGAGCAGGGAGCGTCGCGTGTCGTGGGAGGCTGCCGCGCGATCCTCGAGCTCCGCCGGGTCACGGCTCAGGTTGAAGAGCTCCCACTCGTCCTCGGCGAGCGCCTTCTCTTCCTTCGGCCGGGGCACGGGCGAGGCCTCGGGGACCGGCTCCCAGCCCGGGAGCCCTTCGTAGTAGTGGTTGAGCTTCCAGAGCTCCAGGGCGCCATCCGCTCCCGACGGAAGGCGCGCGATCACCGACTCGATGTTCGCCGGCTCGGGAACGGCCTCGTAGGGCTTGCCGGTGAGCCGGTTCCGCTGATGGAAGCCGCGGCTCATCTGGTCCTCGGTCATGAAGTAGACAGGCGCCTCGAGGGCGGACTCGCTGTCGCGTCCGGTGAGCAGCCCCGTGAGATCGCGACCCGGGAGCGGCTGGGGCTCCGTGTGCGTCTCGCGCAGGCGGGCCGAGGCTGCCTCCACGTCGATACCGGCCAGCCCGAGCAGCGTCGGCAGCAGGTCGACGTGGCTCGTGGGCATCCCGACGGGAGAAGCTCCCCGTGAGATGCCCGGGCCCGAGATCGAGAGCGGCACGCGGGTGGCCTCGTCATAGGCGCAGTACCACTTCTGGCCGAGTCCATGGGCTCCCAGCAGGTCGCCGTGGTCCGAGGTGAAGACCACGATCGTGTCGTCGACGAAGCGGGAGCGCTCGAAGCGCTCGACGATTCGGGCGATCTCGCGGTCCACCTGCTTGTGGAGCCAGTAGTAGAAGCGGCGATAGGCGGCGTCCCGGGCCTGGGGCAGCATCATCCTGGGGAGCACGTCGCGATAGGCGGCGTGGGCCCGTGGACGTCCGCTGAAGGACTCGTCGTCCGAGGGCGACGGTGGGACCTCGGGAACCTCGTCGTCCGGCCCGTCGAGTCCCCAGAAGGACCAGGCCGTGCCCGCCGCGAAGATGTCGTGGGGATTGACGAGGGACGCGACCACGAACCAGGGCTCCGGAGACGGGTCGGCCTCGAGGCGGTCGAGAAGCTCGCACACCTGGGTGCCGAAGATGGGATCGCGATGGACGCCCAGGTCCGCGATGGCGGCACCGTGGGGCTCGCGCCCGATCCAGCCGTCGAATCCGTAGGGGTCGAGGCGGTTGGTCCGGAGATAGAGCTCGAGAACGCTCGGGATCAGGCGGCCTCGATCGTCGCTGCTCGCGAGGCCCTGGTGGGTCCCCGGGATCCGCAGGTCCGCCTGGGAGATGTGCCACTTGCCCTTGTAGAAGGTCCGATACCCGACGGCCCGGAACCAATGGCCGGCGGTGGGCACCGTGTCGGGCTCCAGCATGAAGCTGTCGGGCTCGAAGGCCCGCTTCGCCATCCCGTCGGTCGCGGTGACCCCGTGAAGCGACGGGTAGTGACCCGTGAAGAGTGAGGTGCGGCTGGGCATGCAGGCCGTCGAGGCGGCGTAGTGGCGCTCGAAGACGCGCCCGCGCTCGGCGAGAGCCCGACGGCCGGGCAGCTGCTCGCGTCGAAACGCCGCGAGGGAGTCGGACTCGTAGTCCGGCGCCTGCCGCTCCTCGTCGGTCATGATCAGCAGCAGGTTCGGCCTGGACATGCGTGCGGCGGCTCCCCGGGCTCGTGGCGAATTCGAGCCGTCGACCGGGGATCCTAGCCTGCCTTTCCCATGGGCTCGGGGAGCGCCGCTCCTGCCTTCCCCGTGCGAGGCGCCGGCTGGCTATGATCGCCGAGCATGAGCGGCAATTCGCGCAATCCGAGGCAGGCGACCGGCGAGAGCCCGAAGGTCCTGCCGTTGTCCGGGCCGGCTCGCGACCGCGGCCGAGCCCACGGCGAGTCGATGCGCGACGAGATCCGCGAGCTGCACGGGAGCTGGGAGGCGCTCGTCGCGCGCGCGACGGGGCGTCCGATCGCCGAGCTCGTGGCGGAGTTCCGGGGCCGGACCCGCTTCGATCTCGCCATCGAGCGATTCACGCCCGGACTGCTCGACGAGATGAAGGGGATCGCGGAGGGAGCCGGCGTCGACGCGGACTCCCTCTACATGTTCAACTGCACGGACGAGAACCAGTGGGTTCTCGAGCACCTCGGACACGGGCTCGAGCTGCCCGAGGGGCGCGGCTGCAGCTCGCTCGCTCTCGCGGGTCCCGACCACCCGACCCCCCTGGTCGCCCAGAACTTCGACATCCCCGGATCCACCGACGGCTACGAGCTGCTGCTCGACATCGAGGAGCCCGAGTCGGGTCGGAGGATGCTGCTCTTCACCCTGGCG
>JANQSB010000714.1 GCA_028284295.1 Myxococcota bacterium
AAGGGACCGAATTCGTGCTCTGCTTCCCGAAGGACCCGGAGGGCCTGGCATGACCCGCAACGCACCCGCCGCCGCGCCCGCTCCCGCGCCCGCCCCCGCCCCTGCACCCGCCCCTGGTACCCTCGCTGCGAACCTCGAGGAGGCCGTGGCCATGGCCCGAGGCCGGAACCCGGACACCGAGCGTCCCCGGCAGAAGCGACGCCATCGCCGGGGGGCGAGCGGTCGCCTGGAGATGCCCTACGACCCGGACCTGGACGACCGCAGCTTCCTGGAAGAGCTGGAGCGGACGACGGGGGGCGCCGAGCTGCAGCGGGCCGTCCCCGTGGAGCCCGAGTCCTACGAGGAAGACTCCGAAGAGGACGAGGAGGTCTACGAGAACGAGTACGAGGCCGTGCGGGGGCACGCCGAGAAGAAGGCGGCGCTCTACATCGAGGCCGCCAAGAAGGGCGGCATCGTCCTCGTCCTGATGATCATCCCGCCGCTCACCTGGCTGGGCTTCATCCTGATGATCGTCTGGGGTGTGAAGCTGTCCCGCCGCTACTTCGACCTGATGATCGAGCCGAAGTGGCGCAAGCGCATCGTCAACGACGAGATCGAGAAGCAGGTCCACCGAAACGTGTCCGAGGAGCGCCGTTCGCTCGAGGGCGAGCACTCGCGCGACCTGGAGCAGCTGTCGGCCTCGATCGCCCACGAGATCCGCAACCCCATCACCGCCGCCAAGAGCCTGGTGCAGCAGATGAGCGAGGAGCCCGCCTCCGAGGACAACGCGGAGTACGCCCGCGTCGCCGTCGAGGAGCTGGGACGCGTCGAGCGCTCCATCACCCACCTGCTGCGCTTCGCGCGGGAGGAGGAGATGCGCGTCGACGAGGTGTCCATGTCCGACGTGCTGGAGTCCGCGATCGAGACCTTCCGCGACCGGGCCGGTCGGGAGCAGGTCGAGATCGCCAAGAACTTCGACACGGAGGCGCGGGTCGAGGGCGACCCCGACAAGCTGCGCCGCATCGCCATCAACCTGATCGGAAACGCGATGGACGCCCTGGCCGAGGCGCGGGTGGAGTCGCCGCGCATCGAGGTGTCGCTGGGCGAGAACCTCGCCGGCACCGAGTCCTGGGTGCGCATCCAGGACAACGGCGTGGGCATTCCCGAGAGCCTGCGCGAGAAGATCTTCTCTCCCTTCGTCACCTCCAAGAGCGGCGGCACGGGCCTGGGCCTGGCCATCACGAAGAAGCTGGTGGAGGCGCACGGCGGGAGCATCGAGCTCAACTCGGAGCCGGGACGGGGTACCGAGTTCGTGCTCACCATCCCGAAGCGAAGCAGTCGGAGGTCGTGATGAAGCCTCGAATCCTGGTCGTCGAAGACGAGAACGCGATCCGCCTGGCCCTGAAGGGTCTGCTCACCCGCGAAGGCTACGAGGTGGACCTCTCGGTGGATGGCGACAGTGCCATCGAGCAGCTGGGCGTACAGAGCTACGACCTCGTGCTCACCGATCTGGCGCTCGGTCACGGGGCCAGCGGCATGGACGTCCTCAAGAGAGTGAAGGAGCTCCGGCCGGAGACCGCCGTGGTCATGATCACCGCTCACGGCAACGAGAAGATCGCCGTGGAGGCCATGAAGGCCGGGGCCGAGGACTACGTGCCGAAGCCCTTCGACAACGACGAGATGCGGGTCATCGTCAAGCGCTCGATCGACCGCTACCGCCTCGAGCGCGAGCACCGTCTGCTGCTCGATCAGATCCAGCGCGACACCGGATTCGAGAAGCTGATCGGCTCGGGCGAGGCCATGCGCGACGTCTTCGAGACCATCCAGAAGGTCGCGGAGACCGACCTGTCGGTGTTGATCCGCGGCGAGAGCGGAACCGGCAAGGAGCTGGTGGCCCAGGCGCTCCACAACCGCAGCGCGCGCAAGAACCGCCCCTTCATCACCGTCAACTGCGCGGCCATCAGTCGCGAGCTGGTGGAGAGCGAGCTCTTCGGCCACGAGAAGGGATCGTTCACGGGCGCGGACAGCCGGCGTCTGGGGCGCTTCGAGGCGGCCGACGGAGGCACCATCTTCCTGGACGAGATCGGAGACATGCCGCTCGAGACCCAGGCCAAGGTCCTGCGCGTGCTCCAGGAACGGAAGCTCGAGCGTGTGGGCAGTACCGAGAGCATCGACGTCGACGTGCGGGTCATCTCGGCGACCCACCGCGACCTGGAGGGCGAGGTCGAGGCGGAGCAGTTCCGCGAAGACCTCTACTACCGCCTCAAGGTGGTCGAGATCGAGCTGCCGCCCCTGCGCGATCGCCCCGAGGACATTCCCGCGCTCGGTCATCGCTTCCTCGAGCAGGTGGCCGAGCGGCTGGGCCGCGAGCCGAAGCCCCTCTCGCCCGAAGCCCTGGCCACCCTCACCCGCCACGCCTGGCCCGGCAACGTCCGCGAGCTGCGCAACGTGCTCGAGCAGGCCGCCGTGCTGGCGGCGGGCGAGTCCATCGAGGTCGGCGACCTGCACCTGGACGGCCGCGGCGGCCCCGAAGGCTCGGGAGCGCCGCTGCCCGATGGCGTCAGCTTCGGCGACGCCAAGCGTCGGACCATCGAGAGCTTCGAGCGCGACTTCCTGCTGCGCGCCCTGCGAGAGAACGAGGGCAACGTGTCCCGCACCGCCCAGGCCATCGGGATGGTGCGACAGAGCCTGCAGCAGAAGATCCGCGAGCTCGACCTGCGCTCCGAGGACTGGGGCCAGGGACGCAACGGAAACGGTCACTGAGGCGGCCGTGAGACCGCCGAGAGAGAGGAGAGAACCCATGAGCATGAACCGACCGGAAGGCTTCTTCGCGCGACTGCGAAGCCTGGTCAGCGGACTCTTCCAGCGCTGGGTTCGCGAGCGCGAGCAGGAGAGCCCGGAAGTCGTCTACGAGCAGGCGATCGCCGAGCGCGTGCGCCAGTACCGTGAGCTCAAGTCCGCCGTCGCGGGCATCCTCTACCTGCGGGCGAAGCTCGAGGCGGAGATCAACGACCGCCGGGCCGAGATCGCGCGCCTGCACGACGACGCGCGGCGTGCCGTGCGCCGGAACCAGGACGACATCTCGCTCACCCTGATCGCCCAGAAGCAGCAGCTCTTCGAAGAGCTCGAGCGTGCCGAGCAGGAGCTCGACGCGGTTCGCGCCGAGGCCGAGGACTCGAAGGCCAACCTGGTGCGCTATCGCGAGGAGATCCGCTCCCTGGTGCGCGAGAAGGGCCGCATGCTGGCCACCCTGGCCAACGCGAAGGCGCGGCGGCGCCTGCAGGTGGCCATCGAGGGTCTGTCGACCGACGCCGAGCTCGACGCGCTGGAGGGCGTCCGGGAGTACGTCACCCGGCTCACCATGGAAGGCGACATCGACAAGGAGCTGGGCGATACGGGCCTGCGCAACCGGCTGCGCGAGTTCCGCGACGAGGCGCGGATGCAGTCCGCCCAGAGCGAGCTCGAGCAGCTGAAGAAGGAGGTCGAGTCGCACACGCTCACCGAGACGAGCCCGGGCGCCTACTCGCCTGCGCCGACTCCGGCCTGAGCCGACTCCGCGGTACCCCGGGGCCGTCCCTTCGCCTTGCGAAGGGGCGGCCCTCGTC
>JANQSB010000021.1 GCA_028284295.1 Myxococcota bacterium
CAGGAATCGACGCCCGGCTGCTCGACGTACTGCCCAGTACGCCTCCGCGGCCGAACGCCGATTTCCGCCGCCAGACCTCGATCTCCACGCCCTCGCGACGGCGCCCGGTGAGAAGTCCGGGCTAGCCCGCTCCCGTCGCCGCTACGCTCCCGGCGTCATGCGGCTCCATCTCCTGCGGCACGCGCGCGCGGCGTCGGGGGGCGATCCGATCCCGGACGCGTCTCGCCCTCTCACGGAAGTCGGGCGACGGGAGGCCAGCGAGCTCGGCAGCTGGCTCGCGGCCCGTCCGGAGCCGCCCCGGCAGGTGCTGTGCTCCTCTGCCCGGCGTGCCGTGGAGACGATGGAGCGCGTCGTCCTGCAGCTTCCTGCGAAGCCCGACACGCGGGTGATGGACGATCTCTACCTGGCGTCGGCCTGGAAGCTCTTCGAGCTCGTCCGCGAGAACGCCGATCCCGAGGTGACGACCCTGCTCGTCGTCGCCCACAACCCGGGGATCGCGGAGCTGGCGGCGAGCCTGGCCGAACACGGCGACCCGGTGGCCCTGCGCAGTCTGTCGCGACGCTTCCTGCCGGGCAGCCTGGCGGAGATCGAGCTTCCGGCCCGACGCTGGGACGAGATCCAGCCGGCGGGCGGAACCCTGGTCAGTCACTACACGGGTTGAGCCGTCGGCTGCACCCGAGTTGCGCCCGGCCTGCCGCTCCGCTGCCGGCGTCCCGTAAAGCGGGTGTCGCGGTCGCCCGATGTTCTCCACGAACGCGGGGCGCTTGTTCCTCGCTGGGAGTGGACTGTGCGCAGCGCATCGGGCCTCATCCACAAGCGACATCGGCGGGGCAAGCGCCGCCGGGACCGGCTCCGGCTCGCCCTGCGACTCGCCTTCTCGCTGGTCCTGCTCGGTGCCGCCGCCGGGCTGTCGGCCGGCATCGTGCACATGGTCGAGCGGCCGCTCCCGCCCTTCGAGGCGATGGCGACGCTGCAGCCGGAGCCCGCTTCCCAGCCGCCGGTGGTGGAGGAGCCCCTCGAAGGGGCCGAGGTCGCCGAGCTCTCCCCGACGCCTCCCGTCCACTGAGCCCGCTCTTCAGCTCGGGTCGTACCCGAGGTTCGGGGCGAGCCAGCGTTCGATCTCCTCGACGGGAAGTCGCGAGCGGCTCGCGTAGTCGGCCACCTGGTCGCTGCCGAGTCGACCGACGGTGAAGTAGCGCGCCTCCGGGTGTCCGAAGTACAGGCCGCTGACGCTGGCGGCGGGCGTCATCGCGCAGCTCTCGGTCAGCTCGATGCCGACCGCCGGTGCGTCCAGCAGGTCGAAGAGGATGCGCTTGGGAAGGTGGTCCGGACAGGCGGGATAGCCGAAGGCCGGGCGGATGCCGCGGTAGCGTTCGTCGATCAGATCGTCGTTGCTGAGCTGCTCGTCGCGGCCGTAGCCCCAGTCCCGGCGGGCCCGTGCGTGCAGCAGCTCGGCGTAGGCCTCGGCCAGCCGGTCCGCCAGGGCCTTCACGAGAATCGAGTTGTAGTCGTCGTGGTCGGCCTCGAAGGCCGCCGCCCGCTCCGCCGCCCCGATCCCGGCGGTCACCGCGAACGCGCCCACCCAATCGTCGACCCCGGTGTCGCGCGGCGCCACGAAGTCGGACAGGCAGCGGTTCCGTTGCCCTTCCGCGAGCACCGACTGCTGCCGCAGCATGGGGAAGCGGGTGAGCTCGCGGCTGCGGGACTCGTCCTCGTAGAGGACCAGATCCTCGCCCTCGCCGCTGGCCGGCCAGAAGCCGTAGACGGCTCTCGCCTCCAGCCACTTCTCGTCGATGATCTGCTGCAGCAGCTCGCGGCCGTTCTGGTAGAGCTCGCGCGCCGCGGCCCCGTGTCTGGGGTCGTCGAGGATCTTGGGGAACTTGCCCTTCAGCTCCCAGGCGGAGAAGAAGAAGGTCCAGTCGATGTACTCGCTGATGTCCGGGAGCGCGACGTCGTCCACCACGCGCCGTCCCAGGAACGCCGGCTTCGGGCAGTCCTCCGGGCGCCAGTCGATCTGCAGGCGGTTCTCCTGGGCGCGGGCGAAGGAGAGCAGCGGACGCTCCTGCCGATCCCGATACAGCGCCTGGAGCCGATCCTGCTCCTCGCGGTTGGCGGCGTCGAGCTCGACCTTCTTGGCGGGGTCGAGCAGCGAAGAGACCACTCCCACGGCGCGTGACGCGTCCTGGACGTGGACCACGCTCTCGCGATAGGCGGGTGCCACCTTGACGGCGGTGTGCTGTCGCGACGTGGTCGCGCCGCCGATCAGCAGCGGCACCTCGAAGTCCTGGCGCTCCATCTCGCGCGCGACGCTCACCATCTCGTCGAGGGACGGGGTGATCAGTCCGGACAGCCCGATCAGATCGGCGTTCTGCTCCCGGGCGGTCTGCAGGATCTTCTCGGCCGGGACCATCACGCCCAGGTCGATCACCTCGTAGCTGTTGCAGCCGAGCACCACGCCCACGATGTTCTTCCCGATGTCGTGAACGTCGCCCTTGACGGTGGCCATCACGACGCGCCCCCGCGATTCGCCGGCAGACTTCTCCTTCTCCATGAAGGGCTCGAGCCAGGCCACGGCCTTCTTCATGGCGCGGGCGCTCTTCACCACCTGGGGCAGGAACATCTTTCCGGCACCGAAGAGCTCGCCGACCACGGCCATGCCGTCCATCAGCGGACCCTCGATCACGTCGAGGGGACGCTCGGCCTCCAGCCGCGCCTCCTCGGTGTCCTCCTCGATGAAGTCCACGATTCCGTGTACCAGCGCGTGCGACAGACGCTCGGCCACCGGCCCTTCACGCCAGGACAGGTCCTGCACCTGCTTGCGGCCCTTGCCCGAGACGGTCTCGGCATGGGAGATCATGCGCTCGGTCGCGTCCTCGCGGCGGTGGAAGATCACGTCCTCCACGTGCTCGAGCAGCTCTGCGGGGATGTCCTCGTAGACCTCGAGCTGTCCCGCGTTGACGATGCCCATGTCCATGCCGGCGCGGATGGCGTGGTAGAGGAAGGCCGAGTGGATCGCCTCCCGCACGGTGTCGTTGCCCCGGAACGAGAAGGACAGGTTCGACACGCCGCCGCTCACGTGGACGCCGGGGCAGCTCTCCTTGATCTGCCGGGTCGCCTCGATGAAGTTCACCGCGTAGAGGTCATGCTCCTCGATGCCGGTGGCGATGGCGAGGATGTTGGGATCGAAGACGATGTCCTCGGGCGGGAAGCCGACCTCTTCGGTGAGCAGCCGGTAGGCGCGCTGGCAGATCTCGACCTTGCGCTCGGTGGTGTCGGCCTGCCCCACCTCGTCGAAGGCCATCACCACCACCGCGAAGCCGTAGCGTCGGATCGCACGAGCCTGCTCGAGGAAGGCGTCCTCCCCTTCCTTGAGCGAGATCGAGTTGACGATGCCCTTGCCCTGGACGCAGCGCATCCCGGCCTCGAGAACGGTCCACTTCGAGCTGTCGATCATGATCGGCAGCCGGGCCGCCTCGGGCTCGGTCGCGATCAGGTTCAGGAAGTCGGTCATGCACTTCTCGGAGTCGAGAAGGCCTTCGTCCATGTTGACGTCGAGCAGGTTCGCGCCGCCGCGCACCTGGTCGAGGGCGACCTCGAGAGCGGTCTCGTAGTCGGCGTTCTTGATCAGTCGGCGGAAGCGCGCGGAGCCCGCCACGTTGGTCCGCTCGCCGACCATGATGAAGTTCGACTCGGGGCGGATGGTGAGCGGCTCGAGCCCGGAGAGACGGGTCCAGTCGGACGCGCCCTTCTCGGGCAGCGGCCTCGGGTCGACCTCCTTCACGGCCTCGGCGATGGCGCGGATGTGATCGGCGCCCGTCCCGCAGCAGCCACCGACCATGTTGACGAGTCCGCTCTCGGCGAACTCGCGCAGCAGGGCCGCGGTGGTCGGGGGCTCCTCGTCGTAGCCCCCGAAGGCGTTCGGCAGGCCCGCGTTCGGATAGCTCGTGACGTGGCAGTCCGCGATCTTCGCGAGCTCGGCCACGTAGGGGCGCATCTCCGTAGCGCCGAGCGAGCAGTTGACACCGACGCTGAGCGGGTTCACGTGGCGGACCGAGTTCCAGAACGCCTCGACGGTCTGGCCGGAGAGCGTGCGTCCACTCGCGTCGGTGATGGCGACCGAGATCATGACGGGCAGCTCGGTGCCGAGCTCGTCCTGGACCTCCTGGCAGGCAGCGAGTGCCGCCTTGGCGTTCAGGGTGTCGAAGATGGTCTCGACCAGCAGGATGTCGACGCCGCCCTCGATCAGGGCCCGGACCTGGTCCGCGTAGGCGCCCTGCAGTTCCTCGAAGCCGAGATCGCGGAAGGACGGGTCGTCGACCTTCGGCGAGATCGAGAGTGTCTTGCTGGTGGGGCCGATGGCGCCCGCGACGAAGCGCGGCTTCGAGGGGTCGGCTTCGGTGAAGCGGTCCGCGCAGGCCCGGGCCAGTCGCGCCGCGGCCAGGTTCATGTCCCGAACGGCAGCGTCGATCTCGGGCAGCTCGTAGTCGGCCTGCACCACCCGGGTGGCCCCGAAGGTGACCGTCCCGATGATGTCGCTGCCCGCCTCGAGGTAGGCGTCGTGCACCTGCTCGACGGCCTCGGGGTGGGTGAGGGGAAGCAGGTCGAAGTTCCCCAGGAGCTGCTTGTGGTGGTCCGCGAATCGCTCCCCGCGGCAGTGGGACTCCTCGAGACCCATGGCCTGGAACGAGGTCCCGGTGGCACCGTCGAGGATCAGGATGCGGTCGCGCAGCAGCGCCTCGAGACGTTCTCGAATGGTCATGACGGGGCTTCCTCGCAGGCGGGCCGCTGGCGGGGCGGGCGGGGGGGGACTTGGAGGACTGGATCGGCTCGGAGCCTGGATCACCTTATCTCAATATCTAGATGAATGCTTGCATCACGCCAGCGGGGACTAAGATACCGCGCCGTTCCGGCGGGATCGGCGCCCCGGCGTCGCTCCCGCTCCAGCCCGTACCTCGATCTGCTTGATCTGATTGTTCCCCTGGGGGATTCCATGAGCGAGACCCACGAGTTCCAGGCCGAGACCCAGCAGCTCCTCGACCTGATGATCCACTCCCTCTACTCCCACAAGGAGATCTTCCTGCGGGAGCTGGTCTCGAACGCGTCCGACGCCCTCGACCGGGTGCGCTTCGAGGCCCTGACCCAGCCGGCCCTGATGCCCGGGACCGAGCCGGCGATCTCGCTGCACGCCGACCCCGAAGCCCGCACCCTGCGCATCTCCGACAACGGGATCGGCATGACGCGCGACGAGGTCGTCTCCCAGATCGGGACGATCGCCCGCTCGGGAACCGCGGAGTTCCTGCGGCAGGCGCGTCAGTCCGGCGGCGACTCCGTCGATCTGATCGGCCAGTTCGGGGTGGGCTTCTACGCCAGCTTCATGGTGGCCGACCGCGTGACCCTCGAGACCCGGAAGGCGGGCAGCGACGAGACCACCGTGTGGGAATCCGAGGCGGACGGCCGCTACACGATCTCCGCCGGCAACCGCGACTTCGCGGGAACGACGGTCACGCTCCACCTCAAGCCCGTCGACGGCGAGGCGGGCATCGCCGACTTCACCGACGAGTGGGTCCTGCGCGACGTCGTGAAGCGCTACTCCGACTTCGTCGGCTACCCGATCCGGCTCTACAGCGAGGGGCGGGACGAGCAGCTCGAGGAGCCGCTCAACTCCATGAAGGCCATCTGGACGCGACCGGCGGACGAGGTCTCCGACGACGACCATGCGGAGTTCTACCGACACCTGTCCCACGACGCGCGCGAGCCGCTGCTGAGGATCCAGGCGCGGATCGAGGGCAACTTCGAGGCCCGGGCGCTGCTGTATGTGCCGTCGGTGGCGCCCTACGACCTCTACCACCGCGAGCGGGCGCACCGCGGCGTGCAGCTCTACGTGAAGCGCGTCTTCATCATGGACGAGTGCCGGGAGCTCGTGCCCGACTACCTGCGCTTCGTCCGGGGCGTGGTCGACGCCGAGGACCTGTCGCTCAACGTCTCCCGGGAGATCCTGCAGCAGGACGCCCAGATCCGGGCCATCCGGAACCACCTCACCAAGAAGGTGCTGGACGGCCTCGCCGAGCTGAAGCGGGACGATGCCGACCGCTACCGCGAGTTCTGGGCCCAGTTCGGGCCGGTGCTGAAGGAGGGCCTGCTCGACCTCTCGGAGAAACGCGAACGCGTTCTCGATTTGATGCTGTGCGCCTCGACGTCGGACGAGAGTGGGCTCACCTCACTCTCGGACTACGTGGACCGGATGGGAGACGATCAGGACGCCATCTACTACCTCAACGGCCCCTCGCGGGAGGTGGCCGCGGGCTCGCCCCAGCTGGAGGCTTTCCGCGCGCGCGGCGTGGAGGTGCTCCTCTTCAGCGACCCCGTGGACGAGGTGTGGCTGCAGCAGATGCCGCCGACGTATCGCGACAAGCCCTTCCGGTCCGCGGCCGAGGGGGACGTCTCCCTGGGCAGCGAGTCGGAGAAGAAGGAGGAGGCCGAGCGCAGCGAGGAGCGCCAGGGCGAGTTCAAGCCGCTGCTCGACGCGCTGCGGACCGCCGTCCAGGACGAGGTGAAGGAGGTGCGACTCTCCACCCGGCTCACCGAGTCCCCTTCGTGCCTGGTCCGCGACGAGGGCGATCTGTCGCCCCAGATCGCCGAGATGCTGCGCCAGGCCGGGCAGGAGGTGCCGGTGGTGAAGCCGATCCTCGAGCTCAATCCGGACCACGCGGTGGTTGCCAGGCTGCGCGAGATCCACGAGAGCGACGCCACCGACGCCCGGGTCGGTCGCTACGCCGAGCTGCTGCTCGGCCAGGCGGTGCTGTCGGAGGGTGGTCCTCTGCGTGATCCGGCCGGCTTCAGCAAGCGGGTCGCCGAGCTGATGCTCTCGGCGCTCTAGTCCGGGGCCCCGTCCCGCCCGGACCCTGCTAGAGCTCCACGCCCAGCAGGCGCGCGGCGTCGGCCAGGCAGGCGACGTCGGCCGTGTGCGGCGTGCGGTTCTGCATCGGCTCGGCCTCGGCCGTCTCGATCACCGACATGGGGAGTCCGTTCGGGTGGCGGCTGGCCACGCCGAAGATCCGGTAGCGCTGGTCGGGGGCGGCGCCCTCGAAGGAGCGAACGATCGTGTAGGGCTCCCCGCAGCGGATCCCGTCGGCCAGCAGCCGCTCGCGGGTGGGGGCGAGACCCTCGGCTCGCAGGACCACGCCGGTGGGCTCGAGATCGCTCCCGGCGGCGGGCAGCTCGATCACGTCGAGGTAGCCGTCGGGGAGCATCACGCTCAGGGTGCGGGCGCGGTGGGGGCCGTCCTCGTTCGGCCAGTGCGCGCGACCGACCGGTGTATGGGAGAGGCCCAGCCGCGCCAGGGCATCCTGCGCGCGGTCGAGGTCGCGGGAGCCGAAGGCGACGTGGTCGACCGGGAGCGGTAGCGGCGTCATCGAAGGGCAGGGTACCGCGCCCGTCATTCGTCCTCGGTGGGCCAGCTCACGTTGCGCGCCTGTACCTCGGCCACGAAGGCGTGGAAGGGCTCCGGGGCCTCGTCGATCACGAGTCCCAGGCCCCGCTTCGAGATGAGCGCATGGGAGCCATCGGCGCTGCGGGCCGTGGTGGCCTGGAGCTCCCACATCTCGCCGCCGGGACGGCGGATGCGCAGGAGCACCGGCGTGCCGGGCTCGGCGTCGAAGCGCATCGTGACGAAGACGCCCTGCGGGCTCAGGTCGCGGATGACGCCCGAGTGGACCTTTCCGTCCAGCTCGACCTCGCAGCTGATCGGTCGCAGGCGGCGCCGGTGGGCGCGGCGATCGGAGTCCCGAGGCATGAGGGGGGGATCGGTGGGTCTCGCCCCGGGCTTGAGGGGCGATCCTGCGCCTCCCGGGTCGGGATACGCGAGGCTGGGCGACCCGCTCGGATATCCTGGGGCGGTCATGGTCGCCTCGATCGAGACACGGGCCCACTCGCTGCTGACGCCGGTTCCGAGGGCCGAGCGCGATCACATCCGGCAGGCGGCGAGGGGCCCGGTCGCCCATCGCCGCTGGTACGAGGAGCTCGCATGCCTCCACGAGGTGCAGGTGGTGGCTCCCGAGCGTCCGCGACCGGCAACGGTGCCGGCGCGCGTGGTTGCGTGGAACGCCGAGCGCGGACGCGAGGTCCCGGCCCTGGCCGCCGTCCTCTCCCGGGAGGCTCCCGAGCTCGTGCTCCTCTCCGAGATGGACCTGGGCATGGCGCGATCGGGCAACCGCCATACCGCCCTGGACCTCGCGGCACGGCTCGGGATGGGCTGCGTGTACGGCGTCGAGTTCGTCGAGCTGTCGCTGGGCGACCCGCAAGAGCGCGCAGCGTGCGCGGGTGCGTCCAACAGTCACGGGCTGCACGGGGGTGCGATCCTGAGCGCGGCAGCGCTCGAGCGCCCCGTGGTCGTCCGCCTCGAGCACGAGGGCGCCTGGCTCTCGCCGGAGCGCGACGAGCCGCGCATCGGGGGGCGGATCGCAGTGATGGCGACCTGGAGACTCGGGGACGCGCCCGTGACCGTCGCGTCCGTTCACCTCGAGAGTCACAGCGACCCTGCCGACCGTGCCTCGCAGCTGACCTCCCTGCTGGACGCCATCGACTCCTACGCGCCGGATGCGCCGGCGCTGATCGGAGGCGACCTGAACACCCTCTCGTTGCAGCGTTCCGAGGTCGTGGACGCCGCGGCCCTGAAGGCCGCACTGGAGCAGGACCCGAAGCGGCTCGCACACCCCGTTGCCTACGAGCCGCTCTTCGAGATCGCGCACTCCCGGGGCTATCGCTGGGAGGAGGCGAACGTCCTCGGCGAGTCGACGCACCGGCTCGCGGAGGATCCCTCCCGAAGGGGTGGGCTGAAGCTCGACTGGTTCCTGACTCGCGGGCTCGAGTGCAGCGATCCGTCGGTGCTGGAGGCGGTACATCCCGAAGACGGACATGCGCTCTCCGACCACGAGCCGATCGCGCTCCGATGCGAGGTCCTCCGCCCTGCTCACGAGCGGGCGTCCCGATGAGCCTGCCGGTCGTCGACGTCTCGGCCCTGCGTTCGGGTGGTGTCGCCTCGCAACGCGTGGCGGACCGGATCGGAGCCGCGTGTCGCGAGCACGGCTTCTTCTACGCTACCGGGCACGGCGTCGATCCGGCCTGGGCGCTCGAGCTCGCGATCGCGAGCCGTGCCTTCTTCGCGCTCGAGGACGAGCAGAAGGCGACGCTCCGCATGGAGCGCGGCGGCCGGGCCTGGCGCGGCTGGTTCCCGGTCGGCGCCGAGCTGACCTCCGGGCGTCCGGATCGGAAGGAAGGCCTCTACCTCGGGCGCGAGCTCGGCGCCGAAGATCCGCGGGTCCGGGACGGCTGGCCGCTGCACGGGCCGAACCTCTTCCCCGACGCGCTCGTCCCGGGTCTGCGTCCCGCCGTCCTGCGCTGGATGCACGCCATGGAAGAGCTGGGACAGCTGCTGATGCGGGGCGTGGCGCTCAGTCTCGGCCTGCCCGCAGGCTGGTTCGCGGCGCGTCTCACGCGCGATCCGTTGCTGCTCTTCCGGATCTTCCACTATCCCCCGCTCGAAGAAGCCGAGGCCGCCTGGAGCGTCGGAGAGCACACCGACTACGGCCTGCTGACGATCCTGCTGCAGGACGACGCCGGGGGACTCCAGGTCAAGAGCGGCGGGTGCTGGATCGACGCGCCTCCGCTCCCGGGCAGCTTCGTGTGCAACCTCGGTGACATGCTCGACCGCATGACGAGCGGTCGCTATCGCTCGACGCCCCACCGGGTGCGCAACGAGAGCGGTCGCTCGCGGCTGTCCTTCCCCTTCTTCTTCGATCCCGGCTTCGACGCCCGGGTGGGCCCCATCGACCCGACCCTGCCGGTCTCCGACGATGCACGCGAGCGTTGGGACGGCGCCAGCGTTCACGCCTTCGACGGCAGCTACGGCGACTACCTGATCGGCAAGGTCTCGAAGGTGTTCCCCGAGCTGGGACGGCGCGAGCTGGATCGCTAGCCTGCATTTCTCACCAGACTCCTGCGGCGGTCGCGGCGAGCCGATCGATCGCCTCGAGGCAGGGGCCGGGATCGCTCTCGTAGCGCGCGCCCGTGAGGAAACGGGTGACGCCCAGCTCGGAGAGCGCGCGGAGCGCGTCCGCCCCGCGCGAGGGGTCCGGCTCGATCCCTCCGAGGCAGGCGACCTCCGGAACCGGTCGCCCGGCGCGCTCGGCCCGGTCGTGAAGCTCGGCGATCGCCGGCGCGAGCCGCTCGGGGTCCGCCGACATCGGCATCCAGCCGTCGCCGTAGCGAACGGCGCGTTCGAGGGCGTGGGGAGGCTGGCCGCCGACGAGGATCGGTGGCCGCGGTGGACACGGACGGAACAGGAAGGGCTGCCCGTTCTCCACGACGACGTCGTCCTCGGCGTCGAAGCAGCGTCGGAAGAAGTCGAGGGTGGCGTCCGTGATGGATCCCCGTCGCCGGCGTTCGAC